>JBFICU010000111.1:0-6057 GCA_041581855.1 Porticoccus sp.
ACGGCGATTGTCATGCCGGCAATATCCTCTGGCGTGACAACAATGCCCACTTTGTCGATCTGGACGACGCGCGCATGGCGCCGGCCATGCAGGATATCTGGATGCTGTTGTCCGGCAGCCGGGATAGGCAGACGGCGCAGTTGTCAGAAATTATTGATGGTTACGACCAGTTCTTTGACTTCCAACCCAGGCAGCTTCAGTTGATAGAGGCCCTTCGCAGTCTGCGTATCATTCATCACGCGGCCTGGCTGGCAAGTCGCTGGAAAGACCCGGCATTCCCCATGGGTTTTCCCTGGTTCAATACCGTGCGTTACTGGAGTGAACATATCCTGGAATTGCGCGAGCAGTTCGCGGCCCTCTCCGAGCCGCCGCTACAGGTGATGTAGTTCGTCCCAATCAGTCTTTGGCGTAAACGGTTTTGACGCCGTCAGCCGTGCCCAGCATCAACACATCCGCTGGGCGCAGGGCGAACAGGCCATTGGTCACCACGCCGGTGATGTTGTTGATCTTTTCCTCCAGCTCGCGTGCCGGACTGATGGGGTGGAGATGGTGTACGTCGAGAATGACGTTGCCGTTGTCGGTGAGCACTCCCTGGCGGTAGACCGGGTCACCCCCCAGTTTCACCAGCTCCCGGGCCACATGGCTGCGGGCCATGGGAATGACTTCCACCGGCAGCGGGAAGGTGCCCAGGTGATCCACCCATTTGGATTCATCGGCGATACAGAGAAATTCCCTGGCTACCGCCGCGACGATTTTTTCACGGGTCAATGCCGCGCCGCCGCCCTTGATCAATTCCAGGTGCGGGTTGGTTTCGTCGGCGCCATCCACATAGATGGTTACCTCATCGACTGCATTGAGGTCGTAGACGGGAATGCCGTACCCCCGCAGTCTTTCCGCAGAGGCATCCGAACTAGCCACCGTGCCACTTATCTTGGCCTTGTGCTCTGCCAGTAGATCGATATAGCAGTTCGCGGTAGAGCCTGTGCCAATACCGATAATGCTTTTATCGTCAATACGCTTCAGGGTGTACTCAACGGCGGCAGCGGCCACTGCCCGCTTCAGGGCATCCTGGGATAATTTGTCAGCTGTCATGGTGGGACCATCGGAATTCAGAGGGCTTAATTATACGGATCACATACCGAAAGGACAGATAATCCCCTGCGGTGCTGGCTTTGCACAGGGCGAAAATTTACTATTGCCCGCTGACTCTCAACTTAATCACTGGCCCGAAAATGCCACACAGTTATGTAAAACGTATTCTCAATGCCCGCATCTACGATTTGGTGGTGGAAACCCCGGTCGATGAGGCCGCCCAGCTTTCCGAGCGCCTCGGCAATCGGGTGTTGCTGAAACGGGAAGACCTGCAGCCGGTGTTTTCCTTCAAGCTGCGCGGCGCCTACAACAAGATGCTTTGCCTTAGCCCTGAACAGTTGGCGAAAGGGGTCGTGGCGGCTTCCGCCGGCAACCATGCCCAGGGCTTGGCTATGGCCGCGAAAAAGATGGGTGTGAAGGCCACTATTGTGATGCCGAACACCACACCGCAGATTAAGGTCAACGCTGTGAAAGCACGTGGTGCCCGCGTGGTATTGCACGGCGATACCTACGACGAGGCTTCCGACTACGCCCAGAATCTCGTGAAAGAAAAGGGTATGACCTATGTTCATCCTTTCGATGATCCGGAGGTGATTGCAGGTCAAGGCACCATTGCCATGGAGATCCTGCGGCAGGTATCCGGCCCCCTTGATGCTGTATTTATTCCGGTGGGCGGAGGTGGTCTCTGTGCGGGTATGGCAGCCTACATCAAATACGTGCGCCCGGAGATCAAGGTGATCGCCGTGGAGCCTGATGATGCGGCCTGCCTTGCTGCGGCCATGGAAAAAGGCCGCCGTGTGCGCCTCAAGCATGTGGGCATTTTTGCCGATGGCACCGCAGTGGCGCAGATTGGCAAGGAAACGTTCAGGGTGCTGAAGGACACCGTTGACGATGTGATCACCGTCAATGCCGACGAAATCAGTGCGGCCATTAAAGATATTTTTGAGGATACCCGTTCCATCTGCGAGCCCTCGGGCGCGCTGGGGGTGGCTGGGTTGAAAAAATACGTTGAAAAGCACGGCCTGCAGGGGCAGACCCTGTTGGCGGTAGACAGTGGCGCCAATATCAACTTCGATCGGCTTCGCTATATTTCAGAGCGCACCGAGATTGGTGAGCGCCGGGAAGCCATACTGGCGGTGACCATTCCTGAGCAGCCGGGCAGCTTCAAGGCGTTTTGTACTGCCCTGAGCAAGCGCAATATCACCGAATTCAACTACCGTATGGGTGACCCTGATCAGGCTCACATTTTTGTCGGTGTGCAGGTTAGCGGTGATGAGGACCGCCTGCAGCTGGTGGTAGACCTCTGTAAGAAGGGCTACCCGCTGGTGGATATGACCGATAACGAGATGGCCAAGCTGCACATCCGGCACATGGTGGGTGGCCGAGCGGTGGGGGCCACCGATGAAGTGGTGTACCGCTTTGAGTTTCCAGAGCGCCCTGGGGCACTGATGAACTTCCTCAACCAGTTGGGCGGCCGCTGGAATATATCAATGTTCCACTACCGCAACCACGGCGCGGCCTATGGGCGGGTGCTGGTGGGCATGCAGGTATCCCAGGGAGAGCAGAAGCTGATCACACAGTTCCTCGATGACCTGGGCTATGTGTGGGCAGAGGAAACAGACAACCCCGCCTACAAATTCTTCCTTAGCTAGGCCGGGATTTTTCAGGTGAAAGGGGGCGTTGCCGATTTGCTGGCCATTGCCCGTGGTCCTTTTCTGCTGCTGACCCCGGCGGTACTGTTCCCTGCAGTTGCTGCCAGCTGCCGTTTTGCCGGGCAACTGCCAATCGATTTGTTGTTGCTGATTTTCATCGCCGCCATGGCCGCCCATGTGGCGGTTAACGCCCTCAATGAATACCAGGATTTCAGCAGCGGTCTCGACCTGTCTACCGAGCGCACACCATTCAGTGGTGGCAGCGGTACCCTGCCGTCCAAACCATGGCTGGCAAACACCGCCAAGTGGTTGTTCGTGGTGTCTTTTGCCCTGATGGTCGTGATTGGCGGCTACCTGGTCTGGCGGACCGGCCCCAAAATCTTTTCTCTTGGCCTCGCAGGTGGGCTGATTATTCTTGCCTATACCCGATTGATCAATCGCATGCCCCTGCTCTGTCTAGTGTCGCCAGGCATTGGATTCGGCTTGCTGATGGTCAACGGCACCGGATTGCTGTTGACAGGCTATTTCCCGGCAAGTGTGCAGGTCGTGGCCTGGGTGGTGTTTTTTCTGGTCAACGCCCTGTTGTTGTTAAACCAGTTGCCGGATATCGAGGCAGATCGCGCTGCAGGTCGCCGCCATGCGCCGGTACTGCTGGGGATGATCGCCAGTGTGCGCATCTATGGTCTGTTGCTGCTGGGAGCTTATGGTTCGCTGTTGCTCGGTTGGCTGATCGGTGTGCTGCCCTACACTGCCATGCTCGCATGGCTGACCTTGCCGCTGGGGTTGTCAGTATTGCGAGCGTTGTGGCGCGGCGAAGTGGCGCGGGATGTATTGATCACGGCGCTGGGGAAAAATGTGGTGTTGGTATTGGTGACCCCCGTCTTGCTGGGGGTGGGTTTGCTGTTGGGTTAGTCAGCGGATAGCTGAAGTCCCAGGTGATCGAGCATCAGTTGATTGATCTGCCGCTGATCCATCAATGGCGGAACGGTCGTCCCATCAATGCCTTCAAGGTAAACCGGCACATTAACGCCCGTGTGCAATTCACTCTGGCCGTTGGGTGGGGCATTGGTTGCATAACTTACCGCCATCGACTCCCCCGTCCGCGTTTTCAAGACAGCGTAGTATCCCGGTGGATATTGATTGTCTCCCCATCCCAGGAAATATTCAGGCAGGGGAATAATCTGACCCGCTTGGCCGTGGTCGGCAGTGACGATGAGCAGAGTATTCGGGTGAGCTTCGGCGAACTGCCTGCCGACCCGCACTGCCTGGTCAAAGGCGTATAATTCGCCTATTTCTCCACAGGGGTTGCGGCGATGAGCCTGCTTGTCGATGGATGCGCCTTCTACCATCAGGAAAAACCCCTTTGACCTGTCGGCTGACAGCCGTGTCAGCGCGGCGGAGGTCATCTCGGTCAGTGTCGGTGTTTCACCGTGTTCAGGATTTTCGACACAGGCAAATGGCTCGGGAAAATGTGGTTCGCCCAGCCAGTTCAGAGCGATGGGTTCAGCGCGACGGTTGTCCGTGCCGATCCATTCAACGGGCAGGTGGCTGGATGCAAACAGGCCCATTAATTTGTCGTTGGTGCTGAGTTCCACCAGCTCACTGCGTCGGCTTAACAGCTTGTACCCATGGCTGGCGGCGGACTTCTGTAACCCGATGTCTGCGGTCGCCTGGTCAAAATATCGTCTGCCGCCACCAAACAGTACATCAACACCGGCGCTAAACAATTGTTCGGCAATGGAGCCGGGCCCGCCACTGCTGTGCTGGTCTGCTGTGCACTGTTGTGTGGCCGCGGCATAACCAATGGCCTTGTCCATGTCTGCGGGACTTTGGCAGTTGCGGTGTGCGGTGTGGGCTGCAAAGGCCGCCGGAGTGGCATCGGTGAGACTGGCAGTGGACACCAGTCCGGTGCGCAAGCCCGCTTTTTTAGCCGCTTCCAGAATCGTGCTCTGATCCTGATCGGTGGCGGCGCTGGTGGCAATGCGGCCGAGGCTGGTGAGTTGGCCGGTGGCAAGCGTGCTGGCGGTGTTGGCGCTATCTGCTACATAGCGAAATTGTTGCGGATTGTCTTCCCGCAGTGTTTGCACCCGCGCAGAACTGCGCAGGGGCATTTGTTCCATGACCAGGGAGCCGCCGGCACCGTGAAGGTAATTGCGCGCCATGGTGATCTGGTGTTCGTCCATCCCATCGCCGATAAACAGGATGACGTTGGCGGGAGGCTCTTTGTCAGCCAGTGCCAAGGCTGCCACCAACGATAAAAATAATGGGGCAGCCCGGGATAAACGGCTCATCTGCATAACCGGTTTATTCGGTGGGGAGTTTCAACAAGTCACCGAGCTGGCGAATTTGAATCGCATCAATACCGGAGCCGGCCAGGGCATCTGAAATCACCACCAGGCGGTCTTCCGGGGAGAACTCGGCCCGCTCAATGAGGATGTTGGCAGCGGTGGCGAGGGTTTTTTCCGGATCTTCACTGAAGTTAATGCGGAAACTCAATACGTTGCGATTCAGCACCAACTGACGTCGAGTGCGACTGTCGTTAGTGAAGGCGCAAATAATGGGCGTCTGCGGGTGACAGTTGGTCACATAACCAGCCATACGGCCGCGCCTGGTGGGGACAATGATCGCCTTGGCTTTGATAGATTCGGCCAGTTTCACAGCAGCAGCGGCAATTTCTTCCTTGTCATTTTTGAGAATCAGCCCATCGGTAAACCGCAGGCCGGGACTCTGCTCAATAGAGCGGGCGATGCGGTCAAGGATTTCGACACACTTGATCGGGTACTTGCCGATGGTGGTTTCGCCAGAGAGCATGATCGCATCAGATTCTTCGTACACGGCATTGGCCACGTCGGTGACTTCTGCGCGGGTTGGAATGGGGTTTTCGATCATCGACTCCAGCATGTGGGTGGCAACAATCACACGTTTTCCCTGTTGGGCACAGAGCCGGATAATACGGCGCTGTACACGGGGCAATTTCTCGATGGCAATTTCAACGCCAAGGTCTCCCCGCGCTACCATCACCCCGTCAGAAACCGCGACAATCTCTTCAAGATTCTTGACGCCTTCCTGATCCTCAATCTTGGAAATGATCTTGATCTTGTCCGCTTTATCTCCCAGCAGTTCGCGCAGTTGAAGAACGTCGGCAGCATCGCGCACAAATGAGAGGGCGATAAAATCCACTTCCTGTTCAATGGCAAATTCGATATCGCGCTTATCTTTCTCGGTAATTGCTGGCAAGTTAACGCGGATACCAGGCAGGTTCACATGACGTTTACTTTTCAACACGCCGCCATCCACCACCCGACAACGCATC
>JBFICU010000112.1:0-6040 GCA_041581855.1 Porticoccus sp.
ACCGCGATGACTTTGCCTGCTAGCAGGCCAGTTGGAGCTTGGTAGTGTGTGGGGTCCATTGGTATTCCTTTAGAAAATCAGTTTCGATAACTGGCGGGCGCAGTCCACTGTATGGTGGGCACCCCAGCTGGCGGGATCTTCATCCTCGTCAAGGTAGCCGTAGGCGGCAGCAATAGTGGTGGTGCCGGCTCGCAGTCCGGCCTCAATATCCCGTAGATGATCTCCGACAAATACGGCGTGCTCCGGGGCCACTGATAGCTTATCAAGAGCGAGTAGTACCGATTCGGGGTGAGGCTTGGTGCGTTGTACATGGTCGGGGCAAATCACCGTAGAGGGCGCCGACGAAAGCGGAAGCTGTTTCAGGATCGCCTGGGTGTAGAGCTCGGGCTTGTTAGTGACGATGCCCCATGGGATGTCATGCTCGGCCAGTTCCGCCAATAGTTCCTGGATACCCGGGAATGGGTGAGTGCGATCCGCCAGATTCTCCAGATAGAGGCTCAATAGCTCCTGGCGAATCGGTTCAAAGTTTGGATGATTCTGTTCCAGGGAGAAGACCTTGCTGATGATCCCGGCTGAGCCATGGGTGACTAGGCGACGAATACTTTCTTCGGCGAGCGGCGGCATGCCCTTGTTGGCGAGTAGACGGTTAGTGCAGGTTAGAAAATCTGGCGCGGTATCCAATAAAGTGCCGTCGAGGTCGAACAGCACCGCACGGTATTTTGGAGTAGTTAGTTGGCGTTTGGTCATCAGATGGGCTTGCGAGCGTAAACCATATAATTGACGTCTACATCCCGCTCATTCAGTCGGTAACGGCGGGTGATGGGGTTGTAGACCAGCCCGGTCATATCCTGCAGTTCGAGGCCGCACGCCCTGATCCAATTGCCCAGTTCCGAAGGGCGTATGAACTTGCCGTAATCATGTGTGCCCTTCGGCAGCAGTCGTAACAGGTATTCCGCCCCAAACACGGCAAACAGGTAGGCCTTGGGGTTGCGATTAATGGTAGAGAAGTACAGGTGGCCACCGGGTTTTACCAGGCGGGCACAGGCATCAATGACCGACAGGGGATCGGGTACGTGTTCCAGCATTTCCAGGCAGGTGACAACATCAAATTGTCCGGGCTGCTGGTCAGCCATTTCTTCGGCAGTGCAGCGCTGGTAATTAACGGTTATGCCGCTTTCCAGCCCGTGTAGTTGGGCGACCGCTAGTGGGGCTTCACCCATATCAATGCCGGTGACATCGGCTCCTCGGTGAGCCATGGCCTCAGCCAGAATGCCGCCGCCGCAACCTACGTCCAGCAGTTTGCACTCTGCAACGGGAGAGTGGCTATCGATCCAGTTGGCGCGCAACGGATTGATTTCATGGAGGGGCTTGAATTCGCTTTCCCTGTCCCACCAGCGGCTGGCCAGGGCTTCAAACTTGGCGATTTCAGCGCGGTCGATATTGGGTGATGACATTACTGTATTCCGGGTATTCCGCGTGAATTGCTGGTGTGTCAGCGATTGTCGACAAACTTGCGACGCCACTGTCGGGCCTTAATCAGGATTTCCTGCTCATTGAGTGTCAGCAGTTGCCGTTCGGACATCAATGCTGCGCCGTTCACCCAAAGGTGGCTGACACGACTTCCTGAGTTGGTATACACCAGCTGTGAAGCAGGATTATACAGTGGTTCACTTTCGATTGTCCCGAGCTCCACCGCAGCCAGGTCCGCGGCTTTGCCCGCTTCAATACTGCCGATACGGTTGGCCCAGCCGAGTGCGCGGGCGCCATTGATAGTGGCTAATTGCAGGGCTTTGTGAGCGTCCACCACTGTTGGATCGCCAGCAACGGCCTTGGCCACGAGAGCGGCGGTGTGAAGTTCGCCAAACATATTCAAATCATTGTTGCTGGCGGCTCCGTCCGTGCCCAGTGCCACGTTAATTCCATAGTCCAGCAGTTTTGCTACCGGACAGAGGCCGCTGGCGAGTTTCAGGTTGGACTCCGGGCAGTGGATCACCTGGGCGTTATAGGCGGCAATGGTTTCGATATCACTGTCATCCAGGGTGGTCATGTGCACGCACTGGGTTAAAGGGGAAAAAAATTCCAGTTCCTTGAGCCGCTGGATGGGGCGCATACCGAATTGCTTGAGGCTGTCTGAAACCTCCCCGGCTGTTTCGTGAAGATGAATCTGTACACAGGTATCGAGTTCTTCTGCATAGCTGGCGATTTTGCGCAGAGGTTCATCTGATAGTGTATAGGGGGCGTGGGGTCCAAAGGCGATACGAGTTAATTCTCTGCTTTTGTAGTCATCCCGCAGTTGCAGCCCTTTGTGGATGTATTCATCCGGCCCGCGTCCCCACGGAGAGGGGAAGTCGAATACCGGGAAAGCGATCTGGCTGCGAATGCCGGCGTGGTTAGCGGCTTTAGCGGCATTTTCGGGGAAGAAGTACATGTCGGAAAAACAGCTGGTGCCGCTGCGAATCATCTCGGCGATAGCCAGCTCGGTGCCGTCCTGGACAAATTCCTCGCTGACCCAACGCATTTCCGCTGGCCAGATGTGCTGCTCCAACCAGGTTTTCAGTGGATAGTCATCGGCAAAACCGCGCAGCAGGGTCATGGCGGCGTGGCCGTGGGCATTGATCAGGCCCGGAATCAGAACATGGTTGGACAGATCGACATGCTGCCTTGGCGCGTATTTGCGCCGAGCTTCCGCAGTGGGCAACAGGGAAATGATGTCGCCGCCTTGAATGGCGACACTGCAATCTTCGAATACTTGACCTTCCGGGATCACCGGGATAATCCAGCGAGCTGAAATCAGCAAGTCGATGGGTTGAGTGGTCATCGATCGGCAATCCTGTAACGGCCTTGGGGCAGGGCAGTATACCTGCAGAAAAAAGATCATTAAACAAAGGGATACAGGGGGGTTGCCCGCGCGTTTTATGGTATGATCTCGCGCTTGTTTTGGGCCCATTCAGCGCCTGAACGACAAAATAAGCAGAAGGGGATTGAGTCGTAGCATGGGTGAATTAGCCAGAGAAGTCCTGCCCGTCAATATTGAAGACGAATTGCGCCAGTCGTACCTCGATTACGCCATGAGTGTCATCGTTGGACGGGCGCTGCCCGATGTGAGAGATGGCCTGAAGCCAGTTCACCGCCGGGTGCTGTTTGCCATGAGCGTGCTCAACAACGACTGGAACAAACCTTACAAAAAGTCTGCCCGTGTGGTGGGTGACGTCATCGGTAAATATCATCCTCATGGTGACTCTGCGGTTTATGACACCATTGTGCGCATGGCTCAGCCCTTTTCACTGCGTTACATGCTGGTGGATGGTCAGGGTAACTTTGGTTCTGTTGACGGCGATTCCGCTGCGGCCATGCGTTACACCGAAATCCGCATGTCGAAGATTTCCCATTCGCTGCTGGCGGACCTGGAAAAGGAAACCGTCGATTTTGTGGAGAACTACGACGGCACAGAACTGATTCCTGCGGTGCTGCCAACTCGCGTGCCGAACCTGTTGGTAAACGGTTCTTCCGGTATTGCAGTGGGCATGGCCACTAATATTCCGCCCCACAACCTCAAAGAAGTGGTGAATGGTTGCCTGGCGTTGATCGACAACCCGGATATTTCCATTGATGAGCTGATGGAATTTATCCCCGGTCCGGATTTTCCCACTGCCGCCATCATCAACGGCAGGGCGGGCATCATACAAGCCTATCGTACCGGTCGGGGTCGCATTTATGTGCGCGCGCGGGCAGTGGTTGAAGTGGATGAAAAGACCCATCGCGAAACCATCATCATTACCGAAATTCCCTATCAGCTAAACAAGGCGCGCCTGATAGAGCGCATTGCCGAGCTGGTGAAGGAAAAGAAACTGGAAGGTATTTCCGAGCTGCGGGATGAATCCGATAAAGATGGCCTGCGTGTGGTGATCGAGCTCAAGCGGGGCGAAGTGGGTGAGGTGGTGCTGAATAACCTCTACGCTCAGACGCAGTTGCAGGGTGTTTTTGGTATCAATATGGTGGCGCTACTGGATAACCAGCCGCGCACCCTCAACCTCAAGGAAATGCTGGTGGCGTTTGTTCGCCACCGCCGCGAGGTGGTGACTCGTCGCACGGTATTCCTGCTGCGCAAGGCTCGGGAGCGCGGGCATCTCCTTGAAGGCTTGGCGGTTGCCATTGCCAACATCGACCCCGTTATCGAGTTGATCAAGTCATGTCCGACTCCAGCTGAAGCCAAAGAGCGCTTGATCGTCCAGGGTTGGGATGCCGCCGCGGTTAACCAGTTCCTGGCCCGTGCTGGCAGTGATGCCTGTCGCCCGGAAGAGCTGGAACCCCAGTTTGGCTTGCGCGATGGCAAATATTTCCTGTCGCCGGCCCAAGCCCAGGCTATTCTGGAACTGCGCCTGCACCGCTTAACGGGTATGGAGCACGACAAGCTGCTTACTGAGTATCAGGAAAAGCTTGAAGAAATTTCCGAATATCTCTCGATTCTCGGTTCACACAGTCGCCTGATGGAAGTGATTCGTCAGGAATTGCGCGAAGTCAGTGAAGAGTTTGGTGATGAGCGCCGCACCGAGATTATTGAGTCCCAGCACGATCTGACTATCGAAGACTTGATTACCGAAGAAGACCGCGTGGTGACGATCTCCCACGGTGGTTATGCCAAAACGCAACCGCTCAGTGATTATCAAGCCCAGCGGCGAGGCGGTATGGGTAAGTCTGCCACCGCTGTGAAGGATGAGGACTTTGTTGAGCATCTACTGATTGCCAGTACCCACAGTACGATTCTCTGTTTCACCAGCCTCGGCAAGGTCTACTGGTTAAAGGTCTATCAGATTCCGCTGGCCGGGCGCGGCTCGCGCGGTCGCCCGATAGTGAATTTGTTGCCGCTGGATGAGAATGAGCGCATTACCTCTATCTTGCCGGTGGATGAGTACCGCGATGATCGCTATGTGATCATGGCAACGGCTAATGGCACGGTGAAGAAAACCTCTCTCGACCAGTTTTCCCGCCCCCGCAGTGTCGGTTTGCGTGCGGTGGATCTTGTTGAGGGCGATCATCTTGTAGGTACTGCTATCACCGACGGTAGCTGTGATGTAATGCTGTTCAGCAGTGAGGGCAAGGCGGTGCGCTTTGCCGAAGAAGATGTCAGGGCTATGGGTAGAGTGTCCAAGGGCGTGCGCGGAATGCGCCTGCCTGAGAAGCACCGGGTATTGTCCATGCTTATACCCGAAGAAAATGGCTGTGTGCTCACGGTCTCGGAGAAGGGCTTTGGCAAACGTACAGCCTTGTCAGAATTTCCCACCAAAGGGCGCGGTGGCAAGGGAATGATTGCCATCCAGGCCAGTGAGCGAAATGGTCCGCTGGTGGGTGCGGTGCAGCTATTTGAAGGTGATGAGATCATGTTGATATCTGATCAGGGCACCATGGTGCGCACTCGTAGTGAGGAAATATCCGTGCTTGGTCGCAATACTCAGGGAGTGCGGGTGATTCGCCTCAAAGAATCGGAATCACTGGTGGGCCTGGCTCGTATCGAAGAACAGGAACAAGCGTCCGACGAAGAGAGTGTGGAGTAACAGGCGACAGGTATGGCAGGGGAAAAGCAACTAAGCCAGCTGCGCGAGCAGATCGATACTATCGATGATCAGATTCTCTCTCTGATCAGTGAGCGGGCTAAATGTGCCCAGCAGGTAGCAGAAGCCAAGCAGGCTGCCGGCGAGACGGTGTTTTATCGCCCAGAGCGTGAAGCTCAAGTGCTGCGCCACATTATGGAAAAGAATCAGGGCCCCTTGGATAACGAGGAGATGGCCAGGCTGTTTCGAGAGATCATGTCTGCCTGCCTGGCGTTGGAGCAGCCAGTCAAGGTCGCCTTCCTGGGGCCAGAGGGTACCTTTACCCAAGAAGCCGCGTTGAAGCATTTTGGGCATTCTGCTGTGACAGTGCCAATGGGCGCTATTGATGAAGTGTTCCGGGAAGTGGCTGCCGGTGCTGCCAACTATGGTGTCGTTCCCGTTGAAAATTCCACCGAGGGTATGATTAACCATACTCTTGATACCTTTCTGGA
>JBFICU010000113.1:0-6008 GCA_041581855.1 Porticoccus sp.
ATTTCGACCTGCTCAACAAAATGTCCCGTCTGGCCAGGGAAGAGATGCGTCACTTCGAGCAGGTCATCGCCATCATGAAAAAGCGCGGCATCGAATACAGCAATATCAGTGCGGCCCGCTACGCGGCGGGGCTGCGCAGCATGGTGCGTACCCACGAACCTGCCAAGCTGGTAGACACCCTGATCGTTGGGGCCTTTATCGAGGCCCGTTCCTGTGAACGCTTCGCCAAACTGGCGCCACACCTCGACTCGGAATTACAGAAGTTCTATCTGTCGTTACTCACTTCCGAAGGCCGCCACTACCGCGACTACCTGAATCTGGCGCGCAAGGCGGGTGGAGCTGAAGAAGTAGAAAAGCGCATCGCCGTGTTTCGCGAACAGGAACAGCAACTGGTGGAAGCGCCTGACAGTGAATTCCGATTTCACTCGGGGCCGCTGGAATGCAGCTCGGATGTAGTTGCGGCGTCCCCGAAAAGAGCGCTGCAACCGGTGTAGCTGAGTCTATTTTACCGTCCTCCCGGGTGGATTTAAGCCTCGAGGACGTTTATCCTTCTGCTCCTCCCCATCCATACCAAGTCAGACCTCGTCGATGTCGAAAATACCGTTTTTTACCAAGCAGATAACCTCACCATTCACCATTCCCTCGGGGATCGTGACGACCGCTACCTCCATTATCCAGCGCATTTTTGACACCATGCCGGAAGTGGGGGTGATGACCACTAAAAGTGTCGGTCTGGCACCCCGTGCCGGCTACCGGGAACCGGTGATCAGCCAGTACGCTCCCGGTTGTTTCGTCAACGCGGTGGGCCTGACCAATCCGGGTGCGGAGCAGTTGGCTGCTCAGTTGGCAACCCTGCGGGTGCCGGAAGATCGTTTCCTGTTGACCTCCATCTTTGGCGGCAGCGTCGAGGAGTTCGTCGAGGTGGCGAAGATCATGGCACCGGTGTCGGATGGCCTGGAGCTGAATCTGTCCTGCCCCCACGCCAAGGGCTACGGCATGGCCATGGGCCAGGACCCGGAACTGGTGCGTGAAATCACCGCCGCGGTAAAAGCGGTTGTGAATATTCCGGTCATTCCAAAGCTGACCCCTAACACGCCGAACATTGCCGAAATCGCCAGGGCTGCTGTGGCCGGTGGCGCCGATGGCCTCTGCGCGATCAATACCGTCGGTCCCGGTTATACCTCTGCTCAGGGCCATCCGGTGCTCAGCAATGGCGTAGGCGGGATGTCCGGTAAGGGCGTATTGCCCATTGGCCTGAAATGCGTACGCGAAATGGCCGAGGCGGTGGATTGCCCGATCATCGGTTGCGGCGGTGTCAGCAGTGCCGACGATGTGCGTGCCTACCAGGATGCGGGTGCCACTGTGGTCGGGGTAGGTTCCTCTCTGGTTGGCCTGACAACAGATGAGATGAGTCAGTATTTCAAAACCCTGCAGGCCGATATGGAGCAGGGCACCAACAATGCAGAGAGCCAGATTCGTTACGATGTGGATATGCAGTTCCGCCCGGTGACACTGGTATCCAACGAGCGTGTCTGCGACGACATCTGCATCCTCACGTTCGACCGCAAGATCAACCTTAAGGCGGGCGAATTTGTATTCCTGTGGATTCCGGGGCTGGGCGAAAAACCGTTCTCCGCGCTCACCGACGACCCGTTCTCCCTGGCAGTGATCGATGTGGGTATCTTCACTCACGACCTGATGGCCTTGCAGCCAGGCACCGAAGCCTATGTGCGCGGCCCCCACGGTATTCCTGTGTCCCCGCCGGAGGGTGCGAAGATCATCACCGTCAGCGGTGGCACCGGTTTGGCAGCGGTCTACCAGGTGGCACGGGATTTCCCCGATACTGAAATTTTCACCGGTGCACGCACCGCTGAGCGGCTGTACTTTATTGACGAATGCAAAAAAATTGCGCCGGTCCATGTGGCCACCGATGATGGCAGTGAAGGCTACCATGGCTTTGTCACCGAACTGTTGCGGGATTACCTGCAAGGGCTATCCGAGGAAGAGCGCGGCAAGTTGATGTTTTACAACTGCGGTCCGGCACCGATGGTACACGCCGCCATCGCCGTGGAGCGGGAATTCTGCGGGGATGATCGCATCCACAGCGCCATCGACTACCTGACCAAATGTGGCGTCGGTCTCTGTGGTGCCTGTGCCGCGCCGGATGGGCGGCGGCTCTGTGTCGATGGGCCATTTATGGATGCCTCGGCGACCAAGACATGTGTTTAGACAAACGGCCTGCGGGCCGTTTTTTAATGCCCGTTTAGCGAGAAGTGGCCCAGATCAAGGCCCCAACCGTTGCTGAGCGGCTATGATGTAATCTGAGTCCCAGTGGGTACCTGTTGAGGGAGCTTTGCTAGATGAAGAAATGGTTGGTCACCTTGCTGGTTGTCGTGGTCCTGGGGGCGCTGTTCTACTACTGGTCCCGACCGCAACCGGTAACCGTGACCGTGACAGTGGTTGAGCGAGGTTTGGTGGAACGCACCGTAGCCAATACCCGTGCTGGTACGGTCAAGGCTTGCCAGCGCTCGCGATTGGCCCTGTCCATCGGCGGGCGCATCGACCAGTTGTTGGTCAATGAGGGCGATCAGGTCAAGGCCGGGCAGCTGTTGATGGTGCTTTGGAACAAGGATCGGGAGGCCCAGCTGGACGTAGCGGAAGCGTCTCAGTTGTCTGCACAACGAGAGCGCCAGAGTATCTGTATCGCTGCTCAATCCGATCTGCGTGAAGCCAGGCGACTGACCAATCTGGCCAAAAAGAACCTGGTTTCCAAGGAGTCTGCCGATCTGGCAGGGTCAAAAGCGGAAGCCAGCTCTGCCAGTTGTGAGGCGGCCAAAGCGAGGGAAGAGCAGTCCGCTGCTTCGGTCTCTGCGGCCACCGCCATATTGGAACAGACATTCCTGAGAGCTCCCTTTGACGGCGCAGTAGCGGAAGTGACGGGTGAAGTAGGCGAATATGCCACACCGTCGCCACCGGGTGTCATGACACCTCCCGCCATTGATCTGCTCACCGATGATTGCCATTACATCAGCGCCCCCATCGATGAGGTGGATGCCTCGGATATCGCCGTGGGCCTGCCGGTGCGGGTGACCCTTGATGCCTTCCGGGACATGGTGTTTCCCGCCTCGGTGCGGCGAATTTCTCCCTATATTCTCGATCAGGAAAAGCAGGCGCGCACGGTGGAAGTAGAGGCCGAACTGGATGCGTTGCCAGAAGGCGTGCATTTGCTGGCTGGTTACAGTGCTGACATGGAGATTATTCTCGACACCGCTGACAATGCCCTGCGCATTCCCTCTGAGCTGGTGGTGGATGACAGCTTTGTGTTGGTGGTCGATGAAGAGGGTTACCTGCGCCGTCGAGCCATCCGCAAGGGGCTCGGCAACTGGCGCTACACCGAGGTACTGGAGGGGTTGAACGAAGGAGAGCAGATCGTTAGCAATATCGGCAGTGCCGGTGTTGAGGAGGGCGCTCCTGTCAGGATAGGCACTTCGGCCGATGATTGATTTGAATGCCGTCAACAAGACCTATCAAGTGGGTGAGGCCCCCCTGCGGGTTTTGCGGGATGTGAACATGACCATTGGCAAAGGCGAATACCTGTCGGTGATGGGGCCATCCGGTTCAGGCAAGTCCACCCTGCTCAATATGATTGGTTTGCTGGATCGTCCGGACAGCGGTAGCTACCGTCTTGATGGTGTCGCCACAGAAACCCTTGGTGAAGAACCGCGAGCAAAGCTGCGGGCCGATTACATCGGTTTTATCTTTCAGGCCTTTCATCTGGTCAACCGGCTCACTACTTTGGAAAACGTTGAATTGCCAATGATGCTGGCTGGCATCTCGCCGAAACAACGGCGTCAGAATGCACTGGCTGTCTTGGAGCAGGTGGGGTTGGCAGATCGGGCTGGGCATCGACCAGGCCAACTCTCCGGTGGACAGTTGCAGCGGGTGGCCATTGCCCGAGCCATTGTCATGAAACCACGCATTCTGTTAGCGGATGAACCCACCGGCAACCTGGATCAGGCCTCCGGCGTGGAAGTGGTGGAAGTATTGGAAAACCTGAATAGTGAGGGCATTACGTTACTGGTGGTGACTCACGATGCCAATCTCGGCAAGCGCGCTAGGCGGCGTATCCGCATGGTCGATGGCCAGATCGAATCTGATACAGGTGACGGCGATGCTGCTGCGGGATCAACTGCGCTTTAACGGTCAGCTGTTTCTGCGCCACCGTGTGCGCACCGCACTGTTATTGCTGGCGGTGGGGCTGGGAGTGGCTTCGGTCATTCTGCTCACCAGTCTCGGTGAGGGCGCACGCCGCTACGTGGATCGTGAATTCTCATCTCTTGGCAACCAGCTACTGATCGTACTGCCCGGCCGCAAGGAAACGACCGGCGGAGCGCCACCCATTTATGGTACTGCTCCCCGCGATCTGACCCTGGAAGACGCACAAGCACTGGAGCGCATTCCCGCGATACGCGCGGTGGCGCCGGTCATTGCCGGTACTGTCTCGGTGTCACTCGCCAGCCGTTCCCGGGAGGTAATCGTCTTGGGCAGTACCCCGGAGATTTTTCAGGTGCGTGATCTGGAAGTCTCGCAGGGTGACATACTGCCAGAGCGCACTCGCACTGAGGCCATGGCCGTGTGTGTGCTGGGCTCCAAGTTAAAACGCGAATTGTTTGCTAACCGCAGGGCCATTGGCGAATGGGTGCGGGTAGGGGATCGTCGCATGCGCGTCATCGGCGTATTGGAGGAGCGCGGTGAGTCGTTGGGGCTGGACTTGAGAGATATGATCATCGTGCCCGTCCGCACGGCCGAGCAGATGTTCAACACCCAGGGGTTGTTTCGGGTGCTGATGGAGCTGGACGGCAATGCCGATTTCCCCAAGACCGAGGAGCGGGTCAAGGCGGTGATCCGTGAACGCCACGAGGGCGATGACGATATTACCCTGATCAGTCAGGACTCCATGCTGGCAGCGTTCAACAACATTCTCACTACCCTGACCCTGGCTATCGCCGCCATCGCCGCCATCAGTTTGCTGGTGGCGGGTATCCTGATCATGAACATCAGCCTGATTTCCGTCAGCCAGCGGCGGCAGGAAATCGGCTTATTGAAAGCTCTCGGCGGCAGCAGCCGCCAAGTACGACAGCTGTTTCTGGGTGAGTCGCTGATGTTGGTCAGCATGGGCTCTGCTGCCGGTATTGCGGTGGCCTGGACAGCGGTGTTGGTGATGGCGCGACTGTGGCCCTCTTTCCCGCTGGCGCCGCCCTGGTGGTCAGCGCCGGCAGCGGTGGGAACAGCATTGTTGGCGGGACTGGTGTTCTCGCTGATTCCGGCACGCAGAGCCGCTGCGCTGGACCCGGTATTGGCGTTGCGGGGGCAGGACAGATGACGCTTCTCGACTACTTGCGCTGGGTGATGCGCGCATTATGGATACAGCGCATGCGCTCGGCCCTTACCATCGTCGGTTTCGCCATCGGCATAGCTGCCATGGTGCTGCTCACGTCACTGGGGGAGGGATTGCGGCTGTTCGTGATCCAGGAATTTACCCAGTTTGGCAGTCACATTGTTGCCATCACTCCCGGCAAGACCGAAACCTTCGGCATGAGCGGTATTCTCAATACCACCCGGCCCCTGTCGCTGGAAGATACCGAGGCGCTGGCGCGTATACCCGGCGTTTTGCAAGTGGTGCCGGTAGTGATGGGTACAGCCCAGATCAAAGCGATGGGCCGCAGCCGTTACACCGATGTGGCCGGAGTGGGCGCGTTGGCAGATAAAGCCTGGAGGCTGGAAGTGGCGCTGGGCTCATTTCTACCGGAGGAGGACGTCTATCGGGCGCGATCCTTTGCGGTATTGGGTAGCAAGCTGAAGCAGGAATTGTTTGGTAACGCCAACCCCTTGGGAGAGTTTGTCCACATCGGCGGCAATCGTTTCCGGGTGATCGGTGTCACGGCCCCCAAAGGACAATTCCTCGGCACCGATCTGGACGACATGATCTACATTCCCGCTAACAAGGG
>JBFICU010000114.1:0-5986 GCA_041581855.1 Porticoccus sp.
AACAGAGAAGGCTCTGGGTGAGCGCTCTCCCCGCACTTTTATCGAGGTACTGAGAGCATGCGGCGCCCTGCAGGTGCTGTTACCCGAAGTGGACCAGCTCTTCGGTGTCCCGCAGCGGGCCGACTATCACCCGGAAGTAGATACCGGCATCCATATCCTGATGTCCCTCGATCAGGCCGCAGCGCTGGATACAGATCCCGTAGTACGCTTTGCCGTGCTAATGCACGATCTCGGCAAGGGCATCACCCCAGCTGATATCCTGCCCCGCCATATCGGCCATGAGGAAAATGGCGTCAGGCTTGTGCATGGTGTCTGCGACCGAATGAAGGTGCCTAACCGCTTTCGAGAACTGGCCATCGCTGTTACCCGGCACCACCTGCACTGCCATAAAGCCCCACATCTCAGGGCGAGCACCACTCTGCGCCTACTCAAAGAAATCGGCGCATTGCGACAGCCGGAAAAGCTGACGCAATTTATCCGCTGCTGCGAAGCCGATGCTCGCGGGCGGCTGGGGTTTGAAGACAAGCCCTACCGTTCGGGCGAATGGCTGCAACAGGCATTCACGGCTATTCGGTCTATTGATAATAGGGAGTTCATTGACCAGGGTCTGTCGGGCAAACAATTGGGCGACGCTATTGACCAACGGCGCCTGGACATTCTCAACAGCTTGCGGGAACCCTGCCATTGAGCACCCCGGTCGTATTGATCACCGGTGCGGCACGACGCATCGGTGCTGATATCGCACGCACCTTCCATCGCGTGGGTTTTGACGTTGCTTTGCATTGCAACCGGTCCTCTGACGAGGCGAATTGCCTGGCGCAGGAGTTGAATCATGTTCGCAAGGATTCGGCGTGTGTTTTTCAGGCGGCGCTAGGAGATATCGACGCAGTCAAGGCATTGGCCCAATCGGTATTAAGCTGGCGCGGCCACCTCAATGTACTGGTCAATAACGCCTCCAGCTTCTACCCCACCCCTCTGGAAAATGCCTCAGAAGCCAACTGGGATGATCTGATCGGCAGCAATTTGAAAGGCCCCTACTTTCTCTGCCAGGCTCTGGCTGAACCGCTGCGCAAGTGTCACGGCAGTATCGTCAATATCGCCGATATTTACGCCCGTAGTCCCCTGAAAGGCTACAGCATCTACTGCATTGCCAAAGCCGGTAACGCGATGATGACCAAGGCTCTGGCCAAAGAACTGGCTCCCCAGGTCCGGGTCAACGGCATCGCACCCGGTGTCATCCTGTGGCCCCATACCGATGGGCAGATGAGCGAGTCGGTAAAACAACAGGTCATTGCACGGGTCCCCTTGCAACGAATCGGCTGTCCTGCCGATATTACTCATATGGCGCTATTCCTCGCCACAGGTGCCAGTTACATCACCGGACAAGTCATTGCCGTGGATGGCGGCAGCGGTCTCAACAGCTAAGCTGATTGATCCAAATCAACCACCTGCCAGCTAACACCCTTCACGAACTTGAAAAGCCTTATTAAAACCCAATGTTACCCAGTGAAAGAGGGCAAAGACGGCATTGTCTACTATCCTTTTATAGCCTATCTAAACATGAATAATTGCTATGCAATGGAGGTCAACATGTCATTAATTCCGAGAAGTAGATTCTTCGATATGGACCGGTTTTTTGATGATTTCTGGTCGCCCAGCACTACCGAAGCAGATTCGCCCGAATCGTTCTTTTCGCCACGGGTAGATATCGTAGACCGTGACGATCACTACGAAATTACGGCCGAAATGCCGGGTATCAAAAAGGAAGATATCCATATCACTCTGGAAAATGGAGTTCTGCGGCTTGAAGCGGAAACCACTCAGGAAACCAAAGAAGAAAAAGAAGGCAAGGTCATTCGCCAGGAGCGTCGCTACGGCAAATACGTCCGCAGCTTTGACCTGGGCAGTGACGTCCATGAAGAAGACATTAATGCCTCCTTCGAAAATGGCGTACTGAAGCTTTCTGCTCCGAAAAAAACAAAAGCGGCACCAGAACAACGCCGCATTGAAATCAAATAGACTGTTACCAGTCTTTCACTTACGCGGCCAAGCTCGCAAGGGCTTGGCCGGACTCCGGCATGCAGGATTGCATTTTATGTCACAGGAACTCCTGACCATTAAGCAACAACTGGAAAAGCGCAAGACAGAACTCATGCTGCGCCTAACGGAATTGAAAACGGACGTTACCAAGGCCCACTCTTCCGACTGGGCCGAACAGGCCCAAGAGCGAGAAAACGATGAAGTGATGGACGCCCTCGGCAATGAGGCGCGACTGGAACTCTCAAAGATCAACCGGGCACTTGAAAAAATCGATGCCGGGAATTACACCACCTGCAGTCATTGTGGCGAGGAAATTGCCCTGAATCGTTTACAGGCTGTGCCTTATACCGACCTTTGTATTCGTTGTGCAGATAACTGATATCGCGGGGAACTATCCCCGCTGATAGAGGCAGTTGCGGGTCACCTCTGACAGATTGCGACAACCCATTAGCTTCATGTCCAGCTCAATCTCGGTACGAAGCAATTGCAAGGCACGCGCAACGCCCGGTTGTCCTCCGGCAGCCAAGCCATAGAGGTACGAGCGCCCCACCATGCAGGCATTGGCACCCAGTGCCAACGCTTTAAGCACATGGGTACCACGACGGATACCGCTATCGAGAATAATCTCGATTTGACCACCCACCGCATCGGCGATGCTTGGCAACATCTCAATGGTGGCCGGGGAGCTGTCCAACTGGCGACCACCGTGGTTGGAAATCACAATGGCCGAAGCGCCAATATCCACCGCACGTTTGGCATCTTCCACTGACATGATGCCTTTCAGCACAAAGGGGCCATCCCACAGGCTCTTCATCCACTGGGCATCCTCCCAGGTCACCGTCGGATCAAACTGTTTCGAGACATACTGCAACAGATTGGAGACCTCGCCGGAACCTTCCCGGATCTTGTGAGCCACGTTGGCCAATTCAATCGATTCTGTGGTGAGGTAGTGATAGACCCAAGCCGGGTGAATCAGCACATCAAGAATACTTTTCAGGGTCAACTTCGGCGGCAGTGTCATGCCAGTGCGCAAGTCCCGCTCGCGGTTGCCATGGGCCGGAAGATCTACCGTCAGACATAGGGCATCAAAACCAGATGTTTTAGCGCGCTGAACAAACTCACGACTTAGCTCCCGGTCCCTATGCACGTACACCTGAAACATTTTCGGGCCACTGGTCTCTGCACCTACATCCTCAATACTGGTGGTGGACAGTGTCGACAGGGAATAAAAGGTACCGCTTTTGGCTGCTTCCCTGGCCACGGCGCGTTCACCGTCATGGTGAAACATGCGACTCATACCTGTGGGGGCACAGAGCACCGGCCAGTCTATTTTCTTACCCAGCACCGTGGTGGAAAGGTCGATACTGGAGACATCTACCAACGCCCGCTGCATCAGGCCATAGTGGTCAAATGCCGATATGTTGCCGCGCAGGGTCTGCTCGTCATCGGAACCGCCGTCAATGTAGCCAAACAATGAGGCCGGCAGACGTTTTTTGGCCAGAGACCGTAGATCATCAATATTGAAGCAACGGGATAATTGCCAATCAGACAACATGTTACAAGTCCTCCACTCGGTCAGATGCCGCGTCACTCAACTCAACACCCCGCCAGAGGAATGACACTGGCCAAAGCGCCTGCCTACTCTGGTCATAGGCCAGCCAGAGGTCGCCATAGCGCTGGCCTACCAGAGGGTGCCGCTCTTCCGGAGCAAGTTCTGCCAACGGCCACAGCACAAAGGCATTCTCGAGGATTTCGCCTCTCGGCAGGACTACGCCATCGACCACACCGGTACACTGATCATAGGTGAGAATATCGATATCCAGGGTGCGGCCGCTATAGCGGCAACAATCCCGACGACGACCGTGCCGGTCTTCAAGCGCTTTAAGGTATTCGGACAACTGCCCTACCGTCAGGTCAGTATCAAGGCCCACCACCATATTCAGGAATGGGTCACCAACAAAACCGACCGCTTCACTCTCGTAAACCGACGATACTTGCAACCCACCGAAATGTTCGTTCAGAGCTTCCAGAGCAGCCAGAATATGCTGTTGCCGTTGAATATTGCTGCCGAGGCTCAAATACACTCTGGCCATTAACTGCGGACTCCGCGCTCAATGAGCACACCCACATCTTCGGCCTGAGAAATAGCACCGGGCTTGCCGACTCGCAGGCGCAGCCAGGGCACCTGAAATTCAGTCATGATGATGGAAGCCACCTGCTCTGCCATCGTTTCCACCAGCAGGAACTCGCTGTTACCAATAAAGTCGAGCAGACGATCTGAGACGGCTTTGTAATCCAGGGCGAACTGGATATTTTCCGTACTGGCGGCACGGCTGATATCGGTGCCCATTTCCAAATCAAGGCTGACGGTCTGGCGCACTTCGCGCTCCCAGTCAAAAATGCCAATGATGGTATCAATGCGCAAATTGCGGATGTACACAATATCCATAGTGATTACGCCTCCGCCAACGGTGGCAGGGTATCCATAGGCCAGCGTGGCAACGCACGAATCGCCAGTCCCTCGCTCTGGCCCGCCATCAGACGTCGGCAACCGGCATAAGCAATCATCGCCCCATTATCAGTGCAGAATTCGTGACGAGCGTAAAATACCTCACCATTGACCTTGGCGAGGCTAAGAGACAATTTTTCTCGTAACCGAGTATTGGCAGACACGCCACCGGCTATCACCAGGGTCTTTAACCCCGTATGCTCCAATGCCCGACGACATTTGATCGCCAGTGTATCCACAACCGCCTCCTGAAAGGCGCAGGCAATATCTGCCATGGTCTGATCATCCGGCAGACCATCATCCGCTCGATGAGCGGCAATCGTATTGAGCGTAAAGGTTTTCAGGCCGGAAAAGCTGAAATCGAGACCGGGACGATCCGTCATGGGGCGAGGAAAACGAAACCGAGATCTATCACCAGACTGGGCCAATTTGGCAATTTCCGGACCACCCGGATAATCCAGGTCGAGCATTTTGGCCGCTTTATCAAAAGCCTCACCCGCAGCATCATCCACCGATTCACCGAGAATCTGGTATTGACCAATACCCTGCACCTCAATCAACTGAGTGTGTCCACCGGAGACCAGCAACGCCACAAATGGAAATGCCGGAGGATTGTCCTCAAGCATAGGCGCTAGCAAATGCCCTTCCATATGATGCACACCCACGGCTGGCACCTGCCAGGCATAGGCAAGCGAACGACCGACACTGGCGCCAACCATCAGCGCACCAATCAGGCCCGGACCAGACGTATAGGCCACGCCATCAATATCTTTGGCTGTGATCCCGGCACCAGCCATGACTTCGCGAATCAGTGGCAGCAGTTTGCGCACATGGTCCCGGGACGCCAATTCAGGCACCACACCACCGTACTCCGCATGGACAGCCACTTGGCTATAGAGGGTATGCGCCAACAGACCCCTCTCGCTGTCGTAGATGGCGACGCCGGTTTCATCACAGGAAGTTTCAATACCCAGTACGCGCACTCGTTTTTAGCCTATGCTTACCCAGTGGATGGAAACGGCAAATCATACGCCAAAACCACCCCAAATTCATGCGGTTAGCCTTTGCCAGAAGCGGGCAGAAAAGTTTTGCAACCGCATAGGGATATGTATAGAATATGCGCCCTTGAAGACGGTACTGGTGCGCCAGTAGAAAAACACTAATTGAATACAACAGGATAGAGGATACATGCCTTTCGTTCGCGTTAAAGAAAACGAGCCCTTCGATGTGGCTCTGCGTCGCTTCAAGCGTTCATGTGAAAAAGCCGGTGTACTGGCTGAAGTTCGCAGCCGTGAGTTCTATGAAAAGCCCACTTGGGAGCGCAAGCGTAAAGCTGCTGCTGCCGTGAAGCGTCACGCCAAGAAACACTCACGCGAAACCAAGAAGTTTACTCGCCTGTACTAATACTGGCTGTTAGTCGGACTGAACATTCTATCC
>JBFICU010000115.1:0-5970 GCA_041581855.1 Porticoccus sp.
ATCACGCAAGTCTGCCACCAACTCGGTACTGTGGTTCTTCGGTGAAGACATGCCCGGCGTACCCAACAAGCGTTCCGGCGGCATCTGTATCGGCAGCAAAGTGGCTCCGATCTTCTTCAACACCATGGAAGATGCTGGCGCACTGGTATTTGAAGCGCCTGTCGACGAAATCAATATGGGCGATGTGATTGAAATCCGTCCCTACGACGGCAAGATCCTCAGCGAATCCGGCGCAGTGTTGTCCGAGTTCACCTTCAAGTCCGACGTTATTCTGGATGAAGTGCGCGCCGACGGCCGTATCAATCTGATCGTTGGTCGCGGTCTGACCCAGCGTGCTCGCGAGCACCTCGGCCTGCCCGCTTCTGACCTGTTCCGCATGCCCGCTCAACCAGTTGACACTGGCAAAGGTTATACACTGGCTCAGAAAATGGTCGGCAAGGCCTGTGGCGTTGCGGGCGTTCGCCCCGGCACCTACTGCGAACCCAAAATGACCACTGTCGGCTCCCAGGATACCACCGGCCCGATGACCCGCGACGAGCTGAAAGACCTGGCCTGTCTGGGCTTCTCCGCTGACCTGGTCATGCAGTCTTTCTGTCACACCGCCGCTTACCCCAAGCCGGTGGATATCGACACCCAGCATACCCTGCCCGATTTCATCATGAACCGCGGCGGCGTCGCCCTGCGTCCCGGTGACGGCATCATCCACAGCTGGCTGAACCGCATGCTGTTGCCCGACACCGTCGGCACCGGTGGTGACTCACACACCCGCTTCCCGATGGGTATTTCTTTCCCCGGCGGTTCCGGCCTGGTGGCCTTCGCCGCTGCCACTGGCGTGATGCCTCTGGACATGCCGGAATCGGTTCTGGTGCGCTTCAAAGGCAAAATGAAGCCCGGCATTACTTTGCGCGATCTGGTACATGCCATTCCCTACTACGGCATCAAGCAGGGCCTGCTAACCGTAGAGAAAAAAGGGAAAAAGAACTTCTTCTCTGGTCGTGTTCTGGAAATCGAAGGCCTCGATAGCCTGACCGTGGAACAGGCCTTCGAGCTGTCCGATGCCTCTGCCGAGCGCTCTGCCGCTGGTTGCACCATCAAGCTCAGCGAAGCCTCTGTAGCCGAGTACCTGAACTCCAACATCACCCTGCTGCGCTGGATGATTTCCGAGGGTTACGGTGACGTGCGCACCCTGGAGCGCCGCGTGCGCAAGATGGAAGAATGGCTGGCCAATCCGTCCCTGATGGAAGCCGATGCCGACGCCGAATACGCCGCCGTTGTCGAAATCGACCTGAACGACATCAACGAGCCTATCGTTTGCTGCCCGAACGACCCTGACGACGCTCGACTGTTGTCTGACGTGGCTGGCGACAAGGTCGACGAGGTATTCATCGGTTCCTGTATGACCAACATCGGTCACTTCCGCGCTGCCGGCAAGCTGCTCAACGAAGTGAGCACTATCAACACCCGTTTCTGGATCTGCCCGCCAACCCGTATGGATGCCCACACTCTGATGGAAGAGGGCTACTACAACATCTTCGGCAAGGTAGGCGCCCGCACTGAAATGCCCGGCTGCTCCCTGTGTATGGGCAACCAGGCGCGGGTCAATTCCGGCACTACCGTGCTGTCCACTTCCACCCGGAACTTCCCCAACCGTCTCGGCGATGGTGCCAATGTGTACCTGACTTCCGCCGAACTGGCCTGTGTGGGCGGTATCCTGGGACGCCTGCCGACACCAGCGGAATATATGGAATACGCGAGCAAACTCGATTCCATGTCTAGCGAGATCTATCGCTACATGAACTTCGATCAAATCGCCTCTTACCAGAAAGCCGCCGATGAGGGCAAACTGATCGCTGCTGAACAGATCGTTGATGTCGCCTGATCGGCTTGTGTGAAGTCCAAAATAAAAAGCCCCGCTATAGCGGGGCTTTTTATTTCCTGGGTTCTGGCGCCCAAAGTAAGCGTGGCGTTTTAGGTTGCCAATTCTAATTGCCTGTGCATAAACTGGACTCGAACTGTCAGTAACATGCTGATCTCGACAGGTGACCTATATGCAATACCATTTTTACGATTTATACCGCCAGTCCCTTACGCCGCTCAACACCGCGCTTGACCTGGCACACGATATTGTTACCCACGAGAAAAACCCCCTCTCCAAAACCCGACTCGGACGCATACGCAAAGCCTTCCTCGAATCCACCATCCGCCTTCTGAAGCATTACCCCAAGCAGGGCTTTCAATACGAGCCCGTGGTCATTGATGACGTAGAGTATGCCGTTCACGAAAACATCGTCGTAGACAAACCCTTCTGTCACTTATTGCACTTCCGCCGCGAAGGTCTGCCGGCCGATGCGCCAAAAATGCTTTGTGTTGCCGCCCTTTCCGGCCACCACGCAACACTCTCTCGGGAGACCTTCAGGGAGTTTCTGGATACCTATGAGGTTTACGTTACCGACTGGCTTGATGCCCGCGACGTACCCCTCACAGAAGGTAAATTTGGCTTCGAGGAGTACGTTGAATACCTGATCGAATTCATGGAATTCATGGGTCCCGGCAGTCATATGTTTGCCATCTGTCAGGCTGCCGTGCCCGGATTAACTGCCGTGGCCCATATGAGCAAACATAACAACCCCGCCAGGCCAAAATCCCTGACGATGATGGCTGGTCCTGTTGACATACGCGTCAATCCCAACGAATTCACCAAAAAAGTAGACAAGATGTCTGCCAAAGCTCTGAAGCGCGTACTCATACACAAAGTCCCCTCCCGCTATCCCGGTGCCGGTCGAAAGGTCTATCCCGGCATGCTGCAACTGGGTGGTTTCATGTCTATGAACATGAAATCTCATATCCAGAAACACACCCAGTTCTTTAAAGATATCGCCCATGGCAATATTGAAGACGCCGATCGTCATCGTGACTTTTACGATGAATACATGGCCGTACTGGACATGGACGCCGATTATTATATGGAGACCATGGCACGCGTCTTCCTCGACCAGAAATTGCCCAAGGGAACGATGACATTCCAAGGTGAACCCGTTAGCTGTAGCGATATCAAGGACGTTGCCATCTTCACCCTTGAGGGTGAAAAAGATGACATGATTAGCCTTGGCCAGACGGAAGCAGCCCTGAAACTTTGCGACAAGCTACCGAAAGAACTCAAAAAGCACCACGTGCAACTGGGTGTCGGACACTACGGTATTTTTAATGGCAGCAAATACCGAGAGCATGTGGCACCGTTAATCAAAGACTGGATTGATACCCACAATTGATCATCACACCCGTGTACGGAAAGGCCGACTGTTTAGTCGGCCTTTTTATTGGCCAGGAGTTACCTAGCCGCCGTCGATATCTGTATAAATCCTGTACAACCATGTAGAATTGCCGCCCCTTTGCCCTGGTGATCATTATGAGCGAGCTGCTTTCCCCCGCGGGAACACTCAAGAATATGCGTTATGCCTTAGCCTACGGTGCCGACGCAGTCTACGCTGGCCAACCGCGCTACAGCCTGCGCGTGCGCAACAACGAATTCAATCACCTGGATGTGATGGCAGATGCCATTGCCGAGGCCCACAGCCAGGGCAAGAAATTTTATATCGCCAGCAATATCTCGCCCCACAATGACAAAGTACGCAGCTACCTGCGGGACATGGAAGCCGTCATCGAGATGCGACCTGATGCGCTGATTATGTCCGATCCGGGCCTGATTATGATGGTGCGGGAAAAATGGCCGGAGGTACCCATTCACCTGTCAGTGCAGGCCAATGCCGTCAACTACGCCACGGTAAAATTCTGGCAAACACAGGGCATAGTCCGCACCATCCTGTCCCGCGAACTGAGTCTCGATGAAGTTGAAGACATTCGCCAACAGGTGCCGGAGATGGAACTGGAAGTGTTCGTCCACGGCGCACTCTGTATTGCATACTCCGGGCGCTGTCTGCTTTCAGGCTACATGAATCACCGTGATCCCAATCAGGGGGCCTGCACCAACGCCTGCCGCTGGAAGTACGATGCCCACGAGGCCAAGGAAACCGAAACCGGCGATATCATCCCCACCAAGACTTGGGAACCGGAAACAGCTCCGGACAACCACGACGAAGTGCCTCCGATGATGCTGCTGGAAGAACAGGGTCGCCCCGGCGAACTGATGCCCGCCTTCGAAGATGAGCACGGCACCTACATCATGAACTCCAAGGACCTGCGCGCCGTCCAACATGTCGAGCGTCTGGTCAATATGGGTATCCATTCACTTAAAATCGAAGGCCGCACCAAGTCCCACTACTACGTGGCACGCACCGCTCAAGTCTATCGTCGCGCCATTGATCAGGCACTGGCAGGTAAACCATTCGACATGAACCTGATGGTAGAGCTGGACCACTTGGCCAACCGCGGTTACACCGAAGGTTTCTACCGTCGCCATGTACCGCAGGAATACCAAAACTACCAGCAGGGTGTTTCCACCAACCCCAACCAACAGTTTGTCGGCGAGATCTGCGGCGTTGAACGCGATAAGGGATGGTTCACGGTAGAAGTGAAAAACCGTTTTGAAATGGGCGACACACTGGAATTGATTACCCCTGCGGGCAATATGACTTTTAATCTCGAAGCACTCGAGAATCGCGATGGCGTTAAAATGGCTGCCGCACCTGGTTCCGGCCATGTGGTGCGGATTCCCATGCCCGCAGATCTGCCCTTGCCGGAAGATGGCGGTTACGCCATGTTGATGAGGTATATGTAATCGCTCACAGCGGGCCGGTAAGGCCCGCTCCTGTTAGACTACCCAACTACACCGGGATCAAACACTGTGGCGAGACTTATCCTACTGCTAGCCTTGGGCCTGCTGGCGTATATAGCTTGGCAGAAACTGCGGCAACAACCCCCTGAAAAGCAACGCAAGACACTGTTGCGCGCTGCTTTTTTTGCTCTTCTGGGACTGGTAATAGTGCTGGTGGCCACCGGCCGGGTGCACTGGATTGTTGCAGCGATTGCCGCCGCTCTGCCAATTCTCAAAGGTCTACTCGGATTGCTGTTGCGTGCGCTGCCTTTTCTACAAGTCTGGCTCAAAAAACATCATATCCCCACAAATCCTCCACCACCCTCACAGAATCGAGAGCTTTCCGAACAAGAAGCCTGGCAATTACTGGGGTTACAACCCGGGGCCAGTCGGGAGGACATTATCAAGGCCCACAAACGACTCATACAAAAGGTTCACCCGGATCGAGGCGGCAATGATTATTTGGCCTCGCAGCTCAACACTGCCAGGGATTTATTGCTCAAACGCCACGGCTAGCCGTTGGCCAACAGCAGGTGAATATAGCGCCCAAGCCACAGGTATGGCTCGCGCCGGGAATACGCCAGCTCCATCTCGACCACCGCATCCGGCACCGCATTACCTCCCCTCTGGGTGGTAACATAATCTGAAAAAACCCTGACACCGCTAGTGCCGAGGTGAGCCATACCTACCTCCCCCACCCAGGAATTGACCTGTTCAGGATAAAGCGGGTTCCCGGGCGTCAGGCTACCAGGATCCGGAACGAACACATCCCGTTTCAGCAAGTTAAAATTGCCGCGAATCAGATTGCGGTATTCCAGCGAGTGTCGATTGTAGTAAGTAAAAGACAACACTCCTTGCGGGGATAAAAATCCTTTCAAAGCGGGCAATAATTGCTCAGGCTCTGCCAACCACTCTACTACCGCATGACAAAGCACCAGATCAAACTGCCCGAGCGCGAGGTTATCCAGATCTTGAAACGGACCGTGATACCAGGTGATCTGCTCAAATACCTCCTCATCCCTAGCGGATGCTTGGGCAATCGCCAGCATCTCAGCCGACACATCGTTTACTACCACTTGGTGGCCAAGTGCCGCCAGACGAATCGACAACTGCCCTAACCCCGCACCGATATCCAGTATGCGCATGGGACGTTCAGCATAGATTTGCGGCACCTGTTCCTCAAGATCGCGCCATAGCAC
>JBFICU010000116.1:0-5964 GCA_041581855.1 Porticoccus sp.
CAGCAGATTCGCGCCGCGCTCGGGAACCGCGTGGCAAAAAGCGTATTGATGACCGATGCCCACACAGGGTAGCTGTCGATAGCGGGCGGCCCGGGCTGTCACCGGTTCGTAGTCGCTGATGATCAGATCATATCCAGACAGATCCAGCGAGTGAACATCCCGCCACAAATGATGAAGCTGGGCATTCATCAACGTCTTCAGCGGCTGAATTCGCCCCGACTTGGAGTGAAAAGTGAGGCCAGTCCGGCACTGAAAATGGCCGAACTGTTCCATATCGAAATAATGTTCCCGCTGCCTACCCGAGAACAGCCAGTCCACCTGAATATCCGGGTAAGCCGACAGCGCCCTAGCCATGGCACGAGCACGAGACAGATGACCATTACCCGTTCCCTGGACACCGTAAAAAATTCTCATGCCGCCGCCTCTCTAAACAATCGAAAGCTGGACCGCCAGCCAACCAATACCTGCGCCATGCGCAGCACCCGCCACGGTATCCAGCGGAAAATGAACGCCCAACACCACCCGCGAAAGCGCGACCAATGACGCCCAACCATAGAGATACCCAGCGATACCCAACGGCAGTAGCAATACCAATACAGTGGCAATGAGAAAAGCCCCGGAAGTGTGGCCGGAGGGAAAGCTGAACTCATCGGAAGCTGTGATAACGCTTTGGAAGCCAGGAATCACATTGGGCGGCCGATTGCGTTTGAAACTGTTTTTCAACAGGTAATAGCTGGCTCGTTCAATGGCGAAACCCGTCACCAGTACGACCAATACCTGCCATGCCAACATCGGGGATATCACCGCCAAAGCAAGAGGAACCGTCAGGTAGGGCCAACCATCGGCACTTGCAGAAACCAGCCGGGCTAACTGGCACAAACTGCGCCGAGTATTCCATTGGACGATGCGCGAGAAGGCGGCGACATCAAAGGAGTGAAGTGCTTGTAAGGCTTTTATCGTTGTCATGGTTGTCACACTAGACGGCCTCTATGACAGTCCCGTGTACAAAACATGACCATTCTGTGAAGATTTCCCTACACACAACTTTGCTACTGTCAGGGTGTCGAACCCTGTATGAAGACAATAACCGGAAACGTTAGCCACTAATATGAAACGGGCAACATTGCTATTGATCGCCTTGGCCAGCCTGTCTGCCAACGGTCAGACTGTCTACAAATCCGTCGATGCCAATGGCAACATCGTCTACAGCGATCAGCCGGTAGAAGATACCCTGCTCATCGAAACCCTGAACTTGCCATCAACCAGCAGCGACGCTACCGCTCAACAACAATCGGATGTCCGCATTGAGCAGATGGCCAATGTTACCGAGCGCCTGAAACAGGATCGGGAGGCTCGAGAGAGTGCCCGCCGCGCCGCCCAGGAACTGGAGCTGGCCAGACAGCGAGCTGCAACGCCACCGCTGATTTACCGTGAGGAGTATTATCAGGATTATTACCCCTACCGGCACTACCGACCCTACCGAGGTCGTTACCCCTACCGACCTGACTGGCAAAAACGCCCCCGTTATTCTCCGGGGCTCAACAGCGACCACAACCTCAACAACGATGCTATTCTGGTGCCCCGCTCAAAGTTGCTGACACCCGGACACGACCGGTGAGACAATTCCCGCCATCGCTTTAGGCCGGAGCTAGCCGGCCGTCTCCACTGGACACCCCATGACAACCACTGCCCAGATACCCATTTTTCCACTACTCGAGCCTCTGTTTCCGGGTACCCGCATCAACCTGCAGATTTTTGAACAGCGCTACCTGCGCATGATTACCGAGTGCCTGAAAAAACAGGGCACCTTCGGTGTTGTGCCCATCCTCGAAGGTGACGAAGTGGGTGCCGTACCCCAGGTTCACCCCTGGGGGGTCACCGCCAAGATCATTGATTGGAACCAACTAGAGAACGGGCTATTGGGCATTGCCATTGAAGGTGAGCAGCGCTTCCAACTACTTAGCAGCAACGCAGAAAAAGATGGCCTGGTGGTAGGGCAAGTGCAATTTTGTGTCGAGGAGAAGATTGTTCCGCTGGACAACACCAGTGAGGATTTGCAGGAGCTACTCGCGGTGTTGGCGGAAGAATACTATCCAGACAACGCTCACTGGCAAGCACCCCAGGACAGCAATGCGCTGAGCTGGCAACTGGCACAGTTGCTGCCAGTAGAACCTGTTTTGCCTATCAGCCTGCTGGAAATGGATGACCCGCTTCTACGGCTGGAACGCATTCGAGACTGGCTGGACAGCCTGAGTCAGAGCCAACTTAGCTAACGCGACAATCTCTCAATACCGCCGCCAATACGGGCAACAGAACATCGCAAGGCAATTCCAACTTGAGCTCCAACATATCATCGGCACGGGTTTTACCCTGATTGATCGCTACCATCGGCTTGCCCTGTTCCTGTGCCCAGCGACAGAATCGAAAGCCGGAATAGATCATGAGCGACGACCCCACAATCAGCATGGCATCTGCCTGCTGAAGAGCATCGGCCGCCTGAGCCACCACGGCAGTGGGCACATTACCGCCAAAAAATACTGCATCCGGTTTCAGCACGCCACCACAGTGTTCGCAATCGCAGACCTGTAGGTTGCTGTAATCCAGATCATCCACATCCGCATCACCATCCGGTGCGATCGCACCAGCCAGCCGGGCAAACGCCGGGTTGTGCTGTTCCAGCCATTGCTGGATCGTCTCGCGGGGGTACTCCACACCGCAACTTTGGCAGCGCACTCGGTCAATCCGGCCATGCAGATCAATCACCCTGTCACTGCCCGCCCGCTGATGTAGACCATCCACATTTTGGGTCACCAGATACTGCACGAATCCCTGTTGTTCCAGTTCTGCCAACGCACGATGGGAAACGCTGGGCTGGGCATCGCGCATAAAGCGCCAGCCCACCATATTTCTGGCCCAGAAACGCTGGCGGGTACTGTGATCAGCGATAAAGTCAGCATGCTGCACCGGTGGTTTGCGCTGCCACTGGCCATTGCTGTCCCGGTAAGTCGGCACGCCGGACGAGGCGCTGATCCCCGCACCGGTCAACACCAGCAACCGGGGATGTCGCCGGATAAATTCAGCCAATCGATCTACTGCTTCAGTGGTATCCATGGGATTGATTGTGCACCGTCCGCTGCCACTGCGCCAATACGCCAGAAGGGCACGGGATGCCCGCCTAACCATGGCAAAAATTATCTTTACAGAATCAGGACTTATCCGTATTGCGGCGATATAATGCGCGGTCCTGAAATGACAACTCAACGAATTACATGGAAATCAAGTCTTACATGCAACAGCTTGGGCAGCAGGCACGTGCCGCCGCCCGGTTGATCGCCGCCGCTGACAGCGCCACCAAAAATGCCGCGCTGCTCGCTATTGCCGATGCCATCAACAGCCGCCGCACCGAGCTGCTGGCAGCCAATGCTATCGACCTGGAAAGTGGTCGCAGCAACGGCCTGGACGCGGCACTGCTGGATCGACTGGAACTGAACGATGCGCGTGTCGATGCCATGATTGAAGGCCTGCACCAGGTGGCAGAACTGCCGGACCCGGTGGGTGTTATCACTGACCGCCAAGTGCGCCCCAGCGGCATTGAAATTGCCAAAATGCGTGTACCCCTGGGCGTGGTAGGGATCATTTACGAATCCCGCCCGAACGTCACCGTGGACGCCGCCAGCCTGTGCCTGAAATCCGGCAACGCCACCATTTTGCGCGGCGGCAGCGAGGCCATTCATTCCAACCGCGCTATTGCCGACTGTATCAAGCAGGGACTGGCTGTGGCCGGGTTACCGGAAGCCACTGTGCAGGTCATCGAAACCACTGACCGCGCCGCGGTGGGTGAACTGATCACCATGACCGATTCTGTGGATGTGATTGTGCCCCGCGGTGGAAAAAGCCTGATCGAGCGTATCAGTCGCGAAGCACGGGTTCCGGTGATCAAGCACCTGGACGGTATCTGCCATGTCTATATCGATGACAAGGCCGATCTTGAGATGGCTTTTAACATTGCCCTCAATGCCAAAACCCATCGCTATGGCGTGTGTAATGCCATGGAAACCCTGTTGGTAGCCGAAGGTGTGGCCGAGCAGATTCTACCGCGCCTGGCAGAAGCCTACCGCGCCAAGGGTGTGGAACTGCGCGGTTGCGAAAAAACCCGAGCGATTATCGACTGCCTGCCCGCTACCGAAGAGGACTGGCAGACCGAGTACCTGGCGCCGGTGCTCTCCATCAAGGTGGTGAAAGATGTGGACGAGGCGATGGATCATATCGCTCGCTACAGCTCCCACCACACCGAAGCCATCATCACTGCTGATGAGGCCCGCAGCCGCCGTTTCCTGGCAGAGGTAGATTCCAGTTCGGTGATGGTCAATGCCTCTACCCGCTTTGCCGATGGTTTTGAATACGGACTGGGAGCGGAAATCGGTATTTCCACCGACAAAATTCACGCCCGCGGCCCGGTAGGGTTGGAAGGCCTTACTTCCCAGAAATGGGTGGTATATGGCCACGGCGAAATCCGCCAGTAACCCACAGGGATGGACTGACGCGTGGTAATCGAACATCCTCAACCCAGCGGTATCGGTCTGTTTGGCGGCACCTTTGATCCAGTGCATATTGGCCACCTGCGCACGGCGCTGGAGCTGAAAAACGCCCTCCATCTTGCGGAAATGCGGCTGCTCCCGAGCGCCCACCCCCCGCACCGGGCGCAACCTGAAACATCTGCAGAACACCGGCTGGCGATGCTGAAACTGGGTGTGGATAGCGAACCCGGCCTGGTGGCGGACGACCGGGAACTGCTACGCAAGGGTCCGTCTTACACACGGGACACCCTCGCCGAAATGCGCGCTGAAATCGGTCCGGACATGCCGCTCTGCCTGTGTATCGGCATGGATTCCCTGATAACCTTGAACCAGTGGCACCGCTGGCAGGAGCTTACCGACTACGCTCACATTGTGGCGGCGGCCCGGCCAGGCTGGCACCTGCCCAAAGAAGGGGAAGTATTGGAGTTTGTCCACAGCCACCGCGCCCACACAGCAGAAGAGCTTCATATGACGCCTGCAGGCAAGTTACTGATTGTTGAAATGACCCTGCTGCCCATCTCCGCCACTGGCATCCGCCAGGCATTGGAGCGGGGAGAATCCATCCGTTATCTGGTGCCGGACGCCATCATTGATTACATTAACCAGAACCAGCTGTACTAAACATAGGTATTAAATGAGCAACCAACTGATCGACATCGTGGTCGACGCCCTTGAGGGCATTAAAGGCAAAGACATCGTCACTCTGGATGTCAGCGATATCACCGATGTCATGGACCACATTGTGGTCGCCAGCGGCACCTCTAACCGCCAGGTCAAAGCACTGGCCGATAACGTGGTGGAAGAAGCCAAGAAAGCGGGCTTCCGCCCCATCGGTATCGAAGGCATGGATACTTCCGAATGGGTTCTGGTGGACTATGGCGACGTCGTTGTGCACGTGATGCTACCTGCCACCCGTGAGTTCTACGACCTGGAAAAACTCTGGTCCATGCGGCCGGACGACCTGAAGGCCAGCGGTCGCGAGGAATAATCGCCAATGCGGCTGAGAATTCTTGCGGTGGGCACCAAAATGCCCGACTGGGTGGAATCCGGCTGCAATGAGTACCTCAAGCGTCTTCCCCCGGAACTGAATGTGGAAATTGTCGAGCTGCCCCTTGGGCAGCGCGGCAAAGGCGCAGATATCAAGCGCGCCATCACTCGTGAGGGTGAAGCCATGCTCAAGGCCATCGGCGAACAAGATCATGTGATCGCGCTGGATGTGCAAGGCAAGGCCTGGAGTACGGAAAATCTGGCGGACAAACTGCAAGAGTGGCAATTATCCGGCGACAATTTCAGCCTGCTGATCGGTGGGCCGGACGGTTTGGCTCCAGAGTGCTTGGCGCGAGCCAACAGTCGCTGGTCACTCTCCGCGTTGACCCTACCTCATCCC
>JBFICU010000117.1:0-5874 GCA_041581855.1 Porticoccus sp.
ACGGGTAAAGGCTGCCAAGTCATCCACTTTGGCTTTCGCCAAACCACTGCCGATGGCATCCTGGGCCAGCACAACCCCTTCGGCCAGGTCTCGAGCTACACCGGCTGCATAGAGTGCCGCTCCGGCATTGAGTGCCACCATGTCAGAAGCAGTGCCACCATCCTTGGACAGGGCACGCTTTACCATGGCCAGGCTTTCTTCTGCATCGGCCACCTGCAACGCCTGCAGGCTGCCGCGGGTCAACTGAAAGTCCTCCGGCACAATACTGTATTCCTGAATCTCGCCATGGCTCAGTTCCGCCACCCACGTCTCCGCAGCAATACTGATTTCATCCAGGCCATCGGCAGAGTGAACAACCAACACATGACAGGCGCCCAGCTCACGCATGACTTCGGCTACTGGACGCAACCAACGGCGATCAAACACCCCCAACAACATATTGGGAACACGGGCCGGATTGGTCAGGGGGCCAAGCAGGTTGAACATCGTACGGACACCCAACTCTCGTCGGGGGCCAATCGCGTATTTCATGGCAGTGTGATGGTTCACCGCGAACATAAAGCCAACACCCACCTCCTCGACACACAGGGTCACCTGTTGTGGGGTGAGGTCCAGCCGCACACCGGCAGCCTCCAGCAAATCGGCACTACCGCTCTTACTGCTGACAGAGCGGTTACCGTGCTTGGCCACCTGGGCACCCGCCGCGGCCGCCACAAAAGTACTGGCGGTAGACACATTAAAAATACCGGCGCTGTCGCCACCTGTGCCCACAATATCAACCAGGTGTTCACCGATAACGGTGACAGGTGCCGCCAGCTCTCGCATTACCTGTGCCGCGGCAGTGATTTCCGCCACAGTCTCACCCTTCATCCGAAGTCCCACCAGAAACCCGCCAATCTGGGCATCGGTGGCACCACCGGTCATGATCTGCTGCATGACCTCGCGCATATCGGCGATAGACAAGTCGCGGTGTTCCAGTACTTCAGCAATAGCCTGTTGAATATTCATCGCTCAACCCTTGAGGAAGTTTTCCAGCAGGTCGTGGCCATGCTCGGTAAGAATGGATTCAGGGTGGAACTGCACCCCCTCAATGTCGAACTCGCGGTGACGCAGCCCCATGATTTCATCCACCTCACCCTGTTCATTCTGGGTCCAGGCCGTTATCTCGAAACAGTCCGGCAATGTTTCACGCTCCACCACCAGGGAGTGATAGCGGGTCGCTACAAACGGATTGGCAAGCCCCCGGAATACCCCGTTATTGTTGTGGTAAACCGGCGAGGTCTTTCCGTGCATCACCTGGCGGGCACGAACCACGTTAGCACCGAATGCCTGACCGATACTCTGGTGTCCGAGACAGATACCCAGCATTGGAATCTTACCGGCAAATTCCTTGATCAACGGTACAGAAATCCCCGCTTCGTTAGGGGTACAGGGGCCGGGGGAAATCACAATTTTCTCCGGCGCCAGCTCCGCAACCTGCTCCAGGGTGATTTCATCATTGCGCACCACTTTCACATCAGCGTGCAACTCGCCCAGGTACTGCACCACGTTGTAGGTAAACGAGTCGTAATTATCAATCATCAGTATCACAGCACGACTCCTCAAATCACCAGATCAGCGGCGCGGAAAATAGCCCTGGCCTTGTTCATGGTTTCTTTCCATTCCAGATCGGGCACAGAATCTGCCACGATACCGGCGCCCGCCTGCACATAAAGCTTGCCGTTTTTGATCACCGCAGTGCGAATGGCAATAGCCGTGTCCATATTGCCATTCCAGCCGATGTAGCCCACTGCGCCGCCATAAACGCCGCGTTTCACCGGCTCCAGCTCGTCAATGATCTCCATGGCACGAATTTTCGGGGCGCCACTGAGGGTACCCGCCGGCAACGTGGCTCGCAGTACGTCGATGGCATTGGTGCCGGGAATCACCTGACCTGTGACGTTCGAAATAATGTGCATGACATGGGAGTAGCGCTCCACCGACATCTTTTCGGTCAGTTTCACCGAGCCGGTTTGCGCCACCCGGCCCACATCGTTGCGACCCAGGTCAATTAGCATCAGGTGTTCGGCAATCTCCTTGGGGTCCGCCAGCATTTCCACTTCCAGCGCTTTATCTTCTTCTGGCGTGTATCCGCGGCGGCGCGTGCCGGCGATAGGACGCACCGTCACCTCGCCATCCTCCAAACGCGCCAGAATTTCTGGCGAGGACCCGGCAATATGGAAATCGCCCAGATCCAGGAAATACAGGTAGGGCGACGGGTTGAGGCAGCGCAGTGCTCGATAGAGGTTAAGCGGCTCGGCATCAAAGTCCATGGACAGCCGCTGGGAGGGCACCACCTGCATCACATCCCCGGCCAGCACGTATTCCTTGATTTTGTTGACGGCATCTTTGTAGTTCTGCTCGCCAAAACTGGAGACAAAGGCAGATTCCTGCAGCCCACTACCCGCCATATTCAGGGACGGTAATTCCGGCAGCGGCTGCTTGAGCTTCGCTTCCAGATCATCGAGCCGTGCCTGGGCATGCTCCCAAGCGTTGGGTGCGGCAGCATCCTCGTGCACCACCAGAATCAGCTTGCCCAGCAGGTTGTCGAAAATCACCACCTCGTCGGACACCATCAGCAGGATATCCGGGTTGCCCAGTTCATCGGGCGGTGCGGTATGCTTCAGTTTGGGCTCCACGTAGCGCACGGTATCGTAGCCGAAATAACCCACCAACCCGCCCGTAAAGCGCGGCAGATGACTCAATTCAGGCATCCGGTAACTGCTGTGAAATTCTTCGATATCTTCTAACGGGTCGGCGGTGGTCCGCGATACCAGTACTTCACCATCGCGTTCGATAGTCAGTTGGTCGCCAAAGACCTTGAGAACAATATTGGCGGGCAGGCCAATCAGTGAGTAACGCCCCCATTTTTCACCACCCTGAACAGATTCAAACAGGTAGGAATAGGGCCCTCTGGCCAGTTTAAGGTAACAGGAAAGCGGGGTTTCGAGGTCGGCCAGTACCTCGCGCATCACCGGAATGCGGTTGTAATTCTGCTCGGCCAGCTCGGCAAATTCTGTCGGGGTCATGATCATTCCCTTGCGTTTTTAAACGCAGATTATTCAGACGTATAAGGCAAATAAAGTGGCTGCCTTTCAGGCAGCGGGGATCAGCAGCCGCGCCATCGCCAGCCGAGGTGAGCAGAAATGAGAGATGGGCCCTTACCGAATGCCACAAATGCCTCCAATCGTCAGAGGGCGCATTCTAATTCATTCAACCGTTGCTGCAAAGTCAACCACTTAGGCCTCCGCAACCTCGGCTGCTTAGGCCAAAGCTGCACGCATGGCGGCGATGGCTCTGGCATAGTCATCGGCGCCGTAGATGGCCGAACCGGCCACAAAGGTATCGGCCCCGGCATGGGCAATTTCTCGAATGTTATTTACCGTGACGCCGCCGTCAATCTCCAGTCGTATATCACGGCCACTGGCATCAATCAACGCCCGCGCCTCGCGGAGTTTATCGAGGGTCGCCGGAATAAATTTCTGGCCACCAAAACCCGGGTTGACGGACATCAGCAACAGCACATCAACCTTATCCAGCACGTATTTGACCATTTCCAGGCTAGTGGCGGGATTCAGCACCAGGCCGCTTTTACATCCCGCATCCCGAATCAACTGAAGTGAGCGATCCACGTGACGGGACGCTTCCGGGTGGAAGGTAATCCAGCTGGCGCCCGCCGCGGCAAAGTCACCAATCAACTGATCCACCGGCTCCACCATCAGGTGGACGTCGATGGGCGCAGTGATTCCATACTTGCGCAGCGCCTTGCAGACCATCGGTCCGATGGTCAGGTTGGGCACATAATGATTGTCCATGACATCGAAGTGCACCACGTCGGCACCGGCATCGAGTACCGCATCCACTTCTTCACCCAATCGAGCAAAATCCGCCGAGAGAATGGAGGGTGCTATCAGGTAATCTGCCATGGCGTTTTCCGACTTTCAGTGAACTGCGCCGTACTATGCCGCAGAACGGATAGAGCTGCAATCCAGCCCCTGTCTCACAAGCTTATTCTTCCGTGGATGACTCCGGCGCCTGACAGCCCTTGACACAACAACGGCCAGGTTGGCGGGATACCCTTTTGCCCTCGTCCAGCACGCCCCGATCCAGCAGCCGTTCCACCAGCTCCTGTTTTTCATACACCGGATAGTTGCGCCAGATTTCCCGCTTCATTGCCTCCGGTGAACCGCCGCCATGAAGAGAGATCACTGAGTACCAACCGCCCTGATTGGATGCAGTCAGGTCTTCGATAAAGCGGGCCACTTCCAATCGCTGCGCCGCCGGAATATCCGGCCGCCCGCCCAGCACTGCTGCCAACGATGCCGAAGTTTCGGGGTTGTGATCCTCGTCAGGCCCCGGTAGCGAAACGATCAGACCGCCGGAGACATAGTGGGCCAACTTGTGCATGTCATAAATTTTGGTGGCCAGTAACAGCTTGCCAATATTGCTGAATACGGCCTCCGGCATCACATTCCCTGACGGGTCGTCCTGGCAGTACACCGAAGCAGCCACCCCGCAGGCGTAGAAACTCTCGGTGATGGTGATCAGTTCTACCATCGCATCGCGGATATGACCGTGCCGTTCCGGGTCCAGGCCGTTCGCTTCCGTTATCAGCGCACCGGCGCCGATCAGCAAATCACCAAAACCCGCCCGCGCTCCAATACAGGAATGGCGGTGATGGGTGGCATAGCTGGTGGTGAGAAAGCCGCCCTCCTCGCACTCCCCGGCCAGAAACACCCGCTCGTGGGGTACGAAGACATCCTCGAACACTACCACCCCGGTAGACTGGCCATATTTGGCGGAAAACTTCGCCGCGCTCTCGCCGGGTCGCCCGGCGGGGCGGGCAATGATGGTCACGCCGGGAGCATCCACCGGTACCGCACAAGCCACGGCATAGTCAGCATCGTCAGGCGTATGAGTGCGGCAAGGCATTACCAGAAACTCGTGCATGTAGGGTGCACCGGTCACAATGGCCTTGGTGCCGCTGATGACAATACCATCCGCCCGCCGCGCCTTGATGTGTACATAGACATCCGGGTTTTCCTGTTGCCCGGGACGCTTCGAGCGGTCGCCCTTGGCATCGGTCATGGCCACACCCAGGGTCAAATCCTGATCCTGAACTTTGTGCAGGTATTGCAAAAATCGCTGGTGATAGTCGGTGCCATGGTTGGCATCCGTCAGCCAGGTGGACTGGTAGAGACCATTGAGGGCATCGTGGGACAAATAGCGCTGGGCGCAGCCAGATTCGGCGCACACCAGCCGCACCGCCTCCAGCTTGCTCAACAGATCATTGCTGCCCTCATTGATATGCAGCATGCGGTTGACCAGTTTTCCCGAGGTGCTTTGGGTCGCAGTCATCAATTCCGCATACTGTAGTTTCTGGGCAAAATCGTAGGTGACACCCACAGCGGCGATACCGGGAGCCAGCAACGGCTCATCGGCCACGCTCTCGATACGCTGGCCATTGATAAATACCCTCGGCTTGTAACGTCGCAGAGATTCACGGTATTCCGCAGCGGACATCAACATGACTACACCCTCAAAAAGATCATTTGTACGAATAATCTAACGCTGTTAGAATTTTTCTGTCAAGAGTCACTATGGAGAGATGTGCTTATGCCAGCCAATAGCTCAGCCGACAAACGCCGGTCGGCCGTGAATGAATTGAAGCGGGACATCATCCTCGAAGCGGCGCAGCGGGTGTTTGAGGAAGAAGGGCTGGAAGGTGCCAGCTTGCGGGCCATTGCCAAAGCGGCGGGCTACACCCCGGCGGCACTCTACTTTCATTTTGACTCCAAGGAAGCCGTTTACGCCGAGCTACTTTCCAGGTCACTG
>JBFICU010000118.1:0-5818 GCA_041581855.1 Porticoccus sp.
TGGCCGTTTGTTCTCTATGCGGTGGGTTTGCTCATACTCAGTCTTTTTGTGCACAAGGCTTACTGCCGATACCTTTGTCCTTTAGGGGCGGGCCTGGCGGTGCTGGGTTGGTTTCATCGCTTTGAATGGTTGAGCCGCCGCAGTGAATGCGGGAATCCCTGTCAATTGTGCAAAAACAAATGTGAGATCGGAGCGATTACCCCGGCAGGAGAAATCGATTACAACGAGTGCATTCAATGCCTGGAGTGCATCGTCTATTACAACAATGACGAGCTGTGTCCTCCCCTGATTAACCGCGAAAAACAAAAGCAGCGTAACTTAACTGACGTGCAGTTGATTACGGCGGTCAAAGTTGGGCAATAGACACAATCGGTAGGCATATGCGTGCCGGTTATTTGTAAAAAATATTAAGGCAGGGCGGCCTCCTACTAAAGGCCTGCTCTCTAGGACCCAAAGTAGAATATTGAAATTTAGCTTTGAAACATATTATTGAGCATAAGGGTACTTCTGTAAGAGTCATTGACAGGTGCTTGGTTCGACGCATCACACAGTGCCTTGTTGAGACAGGCTCGGGAGCGGGTCTTGCAGCGGATAACAAAGTAGTTGCAGAAAGATTGGATGTGCGCCGATACGTCCAGGGGCCAGGCCAGTTAAAACAGATTCCAATAATAGCTAGATGAGAATAGAGACAGGAAGGAGTTAGTCATGATTTATGCACAACCAGGAACCGAAGGTGCCGCCGTAACCTTTAAATCCCGTTATGAAAATTATATCGGTGGTGAATGGGTAGCTCCAAAGGAAGGTCGGTACTTTGAAAATATCACCCCGGTGACCGGCAAACCATTTTGTGAAGTGCCGCGTTCGTCTGCTGCTGATATTGAGACGGCGTTAGATGCTGCCCATGCTGCCAGAGAGGCCTGGGGCAAGACCTCGGTGACCGTGCGCTCTAATCTGCTGCTGAAAGTGGCTGATCGCATCGAGGAAAATCTCGAGAAACTGGCCGTTGCCGAAACCTGGGACAACGGTAAAGCTGTCCGCGAGACATTGAATGCCGATATCCCGCTGATGGTGGATCACTTTCGCTATTTCGCCAGCTGTATTCGGGCCCAGGAGGGCACTGCCGCTGAGCTGGATGAACATACGGCAACCTATCATTTTCATGAGCCATTGGGTGTAGTGGGACAAATTATTCCCTGGAACTTCCCGCTGTTGATGGCTGCCTGGAAACTGGCGCCTGCCCTGGCCGCTGGTAACTGTGTGGTGATGAAGCCGGCGGAGCAGACTCCGGCCTCCATACTTGTGTTGATGGAAATTATTGGCGATATGTTGCCCCCGGGCGTTATCAATATCGTCAACGGCTTTGGTGCCGAGGCGGGTCAGGCATTGGCCGAAAATACCCGCATTGCCAAAATCGCTTTCACTGGCTCCACCCCGGTAGGTGCCAAGATTTTGGGCTGTGCCGCCAAAAATATTATTCCATCCACTGTGGAGCTGGGCGGTAAATCTCCGAATATTTATTTTGAAGATGTTCTGCAGTTTGAAGAGAGCTATATCAGCAAGTGTGTGGAGGGGCTGTTGTTAGGCTTCTTTAATCAGGGGGAAGTCTGTACCTGTCCTTCACGGGCGCTGATCCAGGAGAGTATTTATGACGAGTTCATCGAGCGCGTAATCGCGCGAGCTGGGCAAATCAAGCAGGGCAACCCGCTGGATACCGAGACCATGGTCGGTGCACAGGCCTCCCAGCAGCAGCTGGATAAGGTTCTCTCGTATATGGATATTGCCAGAGAGGAACACGCTGAATTTTTGATCGGCGGCAAGCGCAATGAACTTGGCGGGGATCTCGCCGGCGGTTATTACGTCCAGCCGACCCTGCTGAAGGGTAACAACTCCATGCGGATTTTCCAGGAAGAAATTTTCGGGCCGACCCTCGGTGTTACCACCTTTAAAGATGAAGCTGAAGCCTTGGCGATTGCCAATGACACCGAGTTTGGTCTGGGTGCGGGGCTTTGGACTCGGGATATGAACCGCGCCTATAGGATGGGTCGTGGTATTCAGGCCGGTCGTGTATGGACCAATTGTTACCACGCTTATCCTGCCCACTCGGCATTTGGTGGTTACAAGAAATCCGGTGTAGGCCGCGAGAATCACAAAATGATGCTCGACCATTATCAGCAGACCAAAAACCTGTTGATCAGCTACGACACAAATCCATTAGGTTTCTTCTAAGCGCCAATTCTCGCGCTACGGTAGTGCTTGAGTAAACAAGCATGTCAGGCACACCGTAGTGCGAAGATAATTAGTGTAGTTGGCGAGTAGTGTTAGTAAACGAAAGGGTAGCATTGAGCAGTGTAGAGCGGTTTTGAGCCAACCCTTTACATGTGGTGGACTTAATGCAAAAGCAAGTGAATAGACAGGCTCAATAAACTGAATGGGATGACGTATTTCATCTGTATTTCCCTCGGATAAATATAAAAATGAGGTGATCGAAAGTGTCAGCGCGGTCGACCTTTTCAAAAGTCCTTAAAAAAATCAGGTTAGAGAAAGGCTTGTCGCAGGAACACCTTGCTTTTGAAGCGGGGATGTCGATGCGCTCTATTTCACTGCTTGAAGGCAACAAGCAACAACCTACCATCACCACCATTGAGCATCTCTCAGAGGCTTTGGGCATCAGTATGGTCGAATTCATTATGGAAGTTGACGTTAAGAGGAAGCATCAGGTTAATTGAGTGTATTCCATCATTAGCCGGGGATTCACGACGTCATTGTAAAGGGAACTATGGGTTTTTGATTGACTGAGCTGAGACAGAACTTATAAGAATGATCTATGGTCATAGTGAGAATCAATAGATTGAAGGTTCCAGTCCGGATGCTGTGTGTGGCGATGGAGTAAACCCTCACTACAATGCACCCGTGCTTCAGTGGATCTAACAGAATGAGTAACGACGGCCATATCCTCAAACACTATTCACTTAGCCGTGATCCCGAAACTGCCGCATCAGAGTTATTCGATGGTCTTTATCAAGAGGACATGGAGTGTGTCATCTTCTTCTGTTCCGTCGAATACGATCTTCCCGTGTTGGCCAAGGCGCTCAAGAAACAATTTGGTGACACGCCATTACTCGGTTGCACGACAGCTGGAGAAATATCCCCGTTGGGTAATTGTAAGGGCAGCATTACCGGCTTCAGCCTGCCGAGAAAGTCCTTCGCCGTTGAGGCGGCACTCATTGAGAATTTACATAACTTCTCCTTCTCTGATACCGAAACAATATTGCAGGACGTTATCGTCGGGTTTAAACGAAAGGCAATTAAACCCGTAGAAAGTCATAGCTTTGCATTTTCACTGCTTGACGGGTTATCAATCCGTGAGGAGCTGGTGCTCAAAAGCCTGCATGATGCCTTGGGGGAAATCCCTTTGGTCGGTGGTTCGGCGGGAGATGATCTTTTCTTTAAAGATACCCATGTATTTTTGGGGGACAGGTTTTTTCGCAATGCCGCCGTCATGATTCTGGTGAATACAAGTTGCCCCTTTGAAGTGTTTTCCACGCATCATCTAATACCTGAAGATAATAAATTGGTCGTGACCGCCGCAGATGCGGTGGATCGCGTGGTGCAGGAATTAAATGCCGAACCCGCTGCGCTGGAGTACTCTCACGTCGTCGGTGTGCCACTGGAATCGTTGAGCCTTACGACGTTTGCCTTGCATCCAATTGGGGTGAAATTGCATGACCAGTTTCATATTCGCGCCGTCCAAAAGGTCAATGATGACCTCAGTTTGACTTTTTTCTGTGCTATAGATGAAGGGGTGGTGCTATCTACCAGTCGACGTGGAAACCTGGTTGAGCATCTTCGGGCAACTCTGGAGTCCCTGGAAAACAAGGTAGGGCATCCACAATTAATTATTGGCTGTGAATGTATTCTACGGCAGTTAGAGGTAGTTCATTTGGGGATTGAGGACATCATCTCCGATCTGTTCAGGCAATATAATGTGATTGGATTTGAAACCTACGGTGAGCAGTTCAATGCTCAACACGTTAATCAAACCTTCTCGGGTGTGGCAATAGGTTTCCCTTCTGAATAACGGTCAAATTATCATGACAAATGAGCATCAAAAGATTTCTGTTTCCGACATCGGCATGGATGCAGAACAATCTGATATCGATGCGCTTCTATATGAAAATCAGAAGCTTAAGAAAATTAATAAGGTTCTCGTGGAGCGGATTGAGCGAGGATTGGGTAATGATAGCGGTGCCTATGCGACATTTGAAAGTGCCGTGGTCCTCGCCGAAAAAGTAAAGCAGCGCACCCAGCAGTTACAGCAAGCGCTTAGTAATTTAGAGCTTGTGAATGAAGATCTAAATAAGGCAAAAAATGAGGCTGAACAAAAGCATCAACTGTTGATTGATGCGATTGAAAGTATTTCGGATGCCTTCGTACTTTTTGATCAGCAACGCATATTCACGTTGGCAAACACCGCATTTTACAAACTGTGGGGCAATACCGGTCTTGATTTTGTCGACGGGATGTCCATGGTGGAGATGCAGCAGAAAATTCTGAAATCCGGAATAATTGATTTCTCCACACCGCAATCAGAAAAGTTAACCAGCCGCAGTGATTTCTCTACCTCGGGCGTGTTCAAGCTGGCCAATGGACGATGGATTCAGGCCACCGAGCGACCGGCATGCCAAGGTGGCCTGGTGATGATCTTTACTGATATTACCGCGCTTAAGCGCAGTGAAGAGGCGAAGAGAGAACAAGCCCTCGCAGAGAAATCGAAGGTGCTGCAATCCACCCTTGACCACCTGTCGCAGGGGGTGGCGCTGTTCAACAACAACCATCAGTTGGAAGCCTGGAATGAACAGTTTGTTTCTCTCACAGGGGTTTCTCCCCAACTTGCCCAACAGGGTGTCAGTTTTAATGAGTTAATGAGATATACCGGCATTGATCAGCCCTCCGCCGATTGGTTTAGGCACCAACTGTCTAACTCCAGAATTGAGCAAGTTCTTAATAACGGCGCTATCCTGGAAATTCAAAGTCACAGAACTGCGAGCGGCTCGCTGGTGGTCACCTACACGGATATTACGGAACAGCAGCAATATGAAACGGCGTTAAAAGCCAGTGAGCATCGCATTCGTTTGATCACTGATGCCATGCCGGCGTTGATATCGTATATCGACAAAGAGCTTAACTATTCCTTCACTAACCGCGCATTTGAAGAATGGTTTCAGCAATCCCGCTCTGAAATAGACCATAAGTCAATGGCGCAATTGATCGGTGACGAAGAGTTTGAACGCCACCGTCAATACCTGAAACGAACACTTGGCGGGCAGCGGGTGGTATTTGAGATTGAGCAACAATTGCCCAGCGGAAAAAAATACGTTCAAAAAACCTACGTTCCCAACTTCGATAGCAATGCTGAGGTGGTCGGCTTCTTTGCCCTGGAGCAGGATGTCACTCAGCAACGTCGGACATCGGAGGCGCTCAACCAGGCCTACCGGCATATGGAAAAGCGAGTGCTTGAACGCACAAAAGAACTCACGGAATTAAACCAGCAACTGCGTCAGGAGGTCACGGAGCGTAAGGAAGCGGAAACCCGGTTGGTCGATGCCAAGCGCGAAGCTGAGCAAGCCAATATCACCAAAACCAAATTCCTGGCGGCGGTAAGTCATGATTTGTTGCAGCCGATGAGTGCTGCCAAGCTGTTTGCCAGCGCGCTACAGGAATATCCGCTGACGACTGAAGCATCTAAGCTGGTTCAATCGCTCAACTATTCCATGTCAGACGTTGAAAGTCTGGTGGGAACATTGATTGATATCTCCAA
>JBFICU010000119.1:0-5791 GCA_041581855.1 Porticoccus sp.
ATCAGTTCCGCATCCCGGCGCACCAGTGCCAATACTTCCTTGGATACCAAACGATCGTACAGCACGATGTCTGCTTTCTGCATCAGGCGCAGAGCTCGGAATGTCAGCAGATCCGGGTCGCCGGGTCCGCCACCGACCAGATAAACTTCACCTACCTGCCGGGGACGCTCTCCTGCCAGCTTCTGTTCCAGACGCTGTTCCGCCTCGGCGAGTTGCTCGGTGTAGACCAGTTCGGCGATATCCCCCTCAAAAACTTCCTCCCAGAAAGCCTTGCGATCCAGGGGATTGTCGATATTGTCTTTGACTCGACTCCGGTATTTGCCCGCTAAAGCGGCCAGTTTACCGTACCCGGCAGGAATCAGTCCTTCCAGCCGTGTACGTAGCATACGGGCCAGTACCGGAGCCTTGCCGGCACTGCTAATGGCAATTTGTACGGGCGACCGGTCCACGATGGAAGGAAAGACCACACTGCAGAGTTCCGGACTATCCACCACATTGACTGGCACGTTAGCTGCTTGGGACAACTGCGAGACGTGCCGATTGACAGCCTGGTCATTAGTGGCGGCAATCACCAGTGCCGCACCCTTAAGATCGTCGTCAGTAAAGGGCCGCTGTTGCAGCTTGATGCTGTGCGCCTGGGCCAGTTCGCGAATGGCACCATTGATCTCGGGGGCAATCACTACAATCGCCGCGCCTGCATCAATAAGCTGGCGCAACTTGCGAAGAGCAACGTCCCCTCCTCCGACCACCACGCAACGACGACCGCGTAAGTTATGAAATAACGGCAACAGATCCATAATAAATAGTCTGGTTCAGTGAGAGGCAATCAGCCAATGCTGAGTTGGCCACCCATATAGGGTTGTAAGACCTCAGGGATGGCAATACTGCCGTCCGCCTGCTGATAGTTTTCCATTACCGCGAGCAAGGTACGACCAACTGCGAGGCCGGAGCCGTTAAGCGTGTTCAGTAACTCGGGTTTGCCGGTATCCGGATTACGCCAGCGGGCTTTCAAACGACGTGCCTGAAAATCCCGGAAGTTACTGCAGGAGGAAATCTCACGGTAGCGCTGCTGAGAGGGCAACCACACTTCAATGTCATAAGTGCGCGCCGCTGAAAAGCCTAGATCACCACCACAGAGAATGATGGTGCGATAAGGGAGTCCGAGTTTTTGCAAAATGGTTTCGGCGTGACCGGTGAGTTGCTCAAGGGTTGCAGTGGACTCTTCGGGTTTCACGAACTGCACCAGCTCGACTTTTTCAAACTGGTGCTGGCGGATCATGCCGCGAGTGTCTTTGCCGTAGCTGCCCGCCTCACTGCGGAAACAGGGCGTATGGCAGACAAACTTCACTGGCAATTGACTGGCATCGACAATTTCGTCCCGGTACACATTGGTCACGGGCACTTCCGCGGTAGGAATCAGGTAGAAGTCGCGTTCGTCATTGATTTTGAACAGATCTTCTTCAAACTTTGGCAGCTGGCCTGTGCCAAACAGTGACTGACTGTTGACCATAAAAGGGACATTAATTTCCTGATAGCCATGTTCCTGTGTATGGGTGTTCAGCATGAACTGGATCAGAGCCCGGTGCAGGCGAGCAATCTCACCGCGCATGACGGCGAAGCGCGACCCGGTGATTTTGGTGGCGGTTTCAAAGTCGAGAAGCCCCAGTTGTGCACCCAAGTCCACGTGGTCTTTCACTTCAAAGTCGAATACCCGTGGCTCACCCCAGCGGCGAATTTCAACGTTGTCGTCTTCTGATTCACCGGCCGGCACTTCCGGGTCGGGGATATTGGGCACACCACTAAGGTATTCATCCAGCTGCTGCTGTACCCGTGTCAGGGCATCTTCTGCCTCGATACAGGCTATTTTCAAAGCTTCACCCTTGGCTTTCAGCGGCTCGACATCTTCTCCATTCGCTTTGGCTTGACCAATAGCCTTACCCATAGATTTTGAATAAGCGTTGCGCTCAGCCTGGAGTGCCTGCGCTTTCTCCTGCAAATCCCGACGCAGGACTTCGAGCTGGTTAAGTTTTTCGACATCCAGGGTAAAACCCTTGATGGCCAGTGCTGTCGCAATGGTTTTCGGTTCGGAACGAACAAGTTTGGGGTCCAGCATGAGGTGGGGGAATTCCTAAAGCAATCGGGTCAACGTTATGGCGCCAAGCGTTCCCGCGAGGCACAACAAAAGATTCAGGGCAACATAAGCAGCTGCCAGCGCAAGGTGGCCATTTTGCCACAAAGCGAGGCTATCAAGCGAGAACGTGGAAAAGGTGGTAAATGCGCCCAGGAAGCCGACCATCACCAGATTGCGGAACTCTGCGGGTAGAACGCCACGTTCAATAATCAGTACGTAAAATAAACCCATCAGGATTGAGCCGACCACATTGACCACCAACGTACCTATGGGGAAGCGTCCCCCCATTACCGGGAACATCACTGCGTTCACTGCAAACCGCCCCATAGCGCCCAGTGCTCCACCCGCTGCCACCATCAACCATTGCATTCTTCGTCCTCTCCGTAACGTTGCACGGGACTGTTTTTGTCCAGTTCACGCAAACGATCCAGCTTCTCGGCAATTTGCTTTTCGAGTCCTCGGTCTGAGGGGAAATAATAACGTGTGTCCTTCAGCTCTTGCGGGAAATAATTTTCGCCAGGTGCAAATGCGCCAGGCTCATCGTGGGCATAACGGTATTCGGCGCCGTAATCGAGCTCTTTCATCAATTTGGTGGGGGCATTGCGGAGGTGCAATGGCACGTCATAGGTGGGCATGTGTTGCACATCTGAGCGAGCACGGTTAAACGCCTGATATACGGCGTTGCTTTTTGGTGCGGCTGCAAGATAGAGAATGGCTTGGGCAAGCGTCAGTTCGCCTTCAGGGCTGCCGAGACGTTCCAGGGTATCCCATGCACTGAGGGTCAGGCTGAGAGCCCTGGGATCCGCATTGCCAATATCCTCACTGGCCATGCGCACAGCACGCCGTGCAATATATAGCGGATCGCATCCGCCATCGATCATGCGGGCAAACCAATAGAGTGCGGCATCAGGTGAAGACCCACGCACTGCTTTATGTAAGGCGGATATTTGATCGTAGAAATACTCGCCACCTTTATCAAAACGGCGGGTATCACTCACCAACACCTCTTCGACAACGGATCTTTCCAGGGTATTGGAAGCGACCAGATCACTGGCAATTTCCAGCAGATTGAGTGCTTTTCGAGCATCACCATCTGCGGCACTGGCCAATAATTCCAGCGCATCATCGTCAATTTTCAGGTGTCGATGACCAAGACCCCTCTCCTCGTCACTCAACGCGCGGCGGATGATATCCACGATGTCGTCATGCTCAAGGCTCCGCAATACGTAAACGCGGCAACGGGACAACAGGGCATTATTGAGTTCAAAGGATGGATTTTCGGTAGTGGCACCAATTAATACCACGGTGCCATCTTCCACATAGGGCAGAAAGGCATCCTGCTGGGATTTATTGAAACGGTGTACTTCATCGACGAACAGAATGGTCTGTCGGCCCCGCACGTCGCGCTCTTCCTGGGCTCTGGCAACGGCGGCGCGGATTTCTTTGACACCCGACAGCACCGCTGAAATGGCTTCCAGGTGGGCATCCACCGAGTTGGCAATAATCCGGGCCAGGGTGGTTTTACCAACACCTGGGGGGCCCCAGAATAGCATTGAGTGCAGTTGCCCGGCCTGAATAGCCTCGCGCAGGGATTTACCCTGACCAACCAGATGAACCTGACCACTGAATTCGTCGAGAGAACGCGGCCGCATCCTGGCCGCCAGAGGTTGGCCAAGCTCTCGACTAAACAGGTCTCTACTCATCGCCGATGATATCCACCCCCTCGGGGGGGACGAAAATGAATTGAGTGGGCGTCCAGGGTGGATTGCGCTGTACATCGTGGAAACGAAGGTCTGTTTTCTGCCCCAAAGTATCCCAGAGCGCCATTGCCACGGGGATATTGTTCTGAAAACTCAGGGTGACTTTCTCATAAAGGCTGTCAGCAGAGATAGGCATCAGAGTAAACAGGGCATTTTCCCCGTCCTCTAAGGTCACACTGTAGCTCTGCTCCAGCGCTGCGAGATCCCCGATAAACAGTACCGCTGGCGTTTTGCTGAGATCCGCTTCAAACGGCTTGATGGTGACCTGTTCCAAATCCTCGTCATACAGCCACAGAGTATGCCCATCAGAAACGATCAATTGCTCCAGCGGAGCCTCAGTCTGCCAGCGCACTCTGCCCGGACGGGCAGCCTGCATCTGGCCATGGGCCTGTTGCAGCACATCACCTTCTGCAGCATAGACCGTTTGTTCGAACTCGGCAGTGAGGCTCTCCAGATCGGACAGTCTTAGGCGCAACTCATTGGCGCCAGGTTGCCCCCCAGCAAAAAGAGGGGACGACAAGGTAAATAAACAGCAAGCGACTAATGCGCGAATCATAGGGAATATCATCAGAAATTAGTTAAAACCGTATCAGTCTCGGCCAGGGGCCAACACTTCACGATTGCCATTGGTTCCCATCTCGCTCACTACTCCTGAGACCTCCATCTGTTCGATTAGTCGCGCCGCTCGATTGTAGCCAATACGGAGTTTGCGCTGTACCGAGGAAATTGAGGCTTTGCGGGTGTGCAGTACAAAGGCCACGGCTTCATCGTAAAGCGGGTCAGACTCTGCATCATCACCGCCCTCGCCACCTTCCGAGGAATAGCCCGGCACCAGAATATTGCCGAGAACGGCCTCGTCGAGTATGTCTTCCAGATATTCCGGCGCGCCGCGGCGTTTCCAGTCGGCCACCACCCGGTGAACTTCATGGTCATCCACAAAGGCGCCATGGACGCGAATTGGCACACTGGTTCCTGGGGGCAGATAGAGCATATCCCCATGACCCAGCAGTTGCTCTGCGCCGCCTTGATCGAGAATGGTGCGGGAATCGATCTTCGATGACACCTGAAACGCAATGCGGGTTGGCACATTGGCCTTGATCAAGCCCGTAATGACATCCACTGAGGGGCGTTGTGTCGCAAGAATGAGATGAATACCGGCTGCCCTGGCCTTTTGGGCAATACGGGCAATCAGTTGTTCAACTTTTTTACCGACAATCATCATCATGTCAGCAAATTCATCAATGACTACGACGATATAGGGCAGCTTTTGTAAATCGGGGGCAATCTGCCCTTCTCCATTTTCGGCAAACAGGCTGGCATGCTCGTCTGGACGCCACATTGGGTCAGGGATGGATTTACCCGCTGCTGCAGCATCGGCTATCTTGCGGTTATAGCCAGCCAGGTTGCGTACCCCCATCGCTGCCATGAGCTTGTAGCGACGCTCCATTTCACCGACACACCAGCGCAGGCCGCTGGCAGCATCCTTCATATCGGTAATAACCGGTGTCAGCAAATGGGGGATGCCATCATAGACGGACAATTCCAACATTTTGGGATCAACCAGGATCAACCTGACCTCTTCCGGACTGGCCTTGTACAATAGACTCAACAGCATCACGTTGATGCCCACCGATTTGCCAGAACCCGTAGTGCCGGCCACCAGCAAATGGGGCATTTTTGCCAGATCTGCCACCACAGGCAGGCCTGAAATATCGTGTCCGAGGGCCAATGTCAGAGGTGATCTGGCTTGCTCATAGGTTTCTGAAGACAAAACCTCGCCCAGCCCAACCATTTCACGGTGCTCGTTCGGAATTTCAATACCCACTACGGATTTACCGGGGATGACTTCCACCACTCGAACACTGATCACCGCGAGGGAGCGTGCCAAGTCCTTGGCGAG
>JBFICU010000120.1:0-5776 GCA_041581855.1 Porticoccus sp.
CCTTGATCGCATAATTGATACTCGAGAAGTTGTGCATATCGGCAATTAAAAACCTCAGCACATTCTGTTCGTTAAAGGCGCGATAGTGTTTGATGAATACGGGGTCTGCATCGAAGATGTCCACCAGAACCTGCCAGCCCAGCTCGGCCCCTTTGGGTAAGTCCAATATCATGTGTGTATAGGCACTGGTAAGACGAGCTGTGTTCTCAGCACGTTCCAGGTAGCGCGACATCCAATAAAGGCGTTCTGCAACACTAGAAAGCATGGTCATTTGTTGCTCTCCACAATCCAGGTATCTTTGCTGCCGCCACCCTGGGATGAGTTCACCACCAGTGAACCCTTTACCATAGCTACGCGTGTGAGGCCCCCTGGTGTTACCCATACATCCTTGCCTTGCAGGATAAAAGGCCTTAAATCGAGGTGCCTAGGCTCCACTAAGTGGTCGATATAGGTGGGTGCCGTGGACAGTGACAGAGTCGGCTGGGCAATGTAGTTGCGAGGGTTCTGCTCTATAAGCTTGGCAAATTCACGGCGTTTTTCCGGGGTAGCATGAGGCCCTACCATCATGCCGTAACCGCCGGACTCGTTGGCAGGCTTGACCACCAGCTTGTCGAGGTTGGCGAGCACATAGTCGCGGTCCTTCTCGATCATGCACAGGAAGGTCTTGACGCTCTCCATGATAGGTTCTTCTTTGAGGTAGTAGCGAATCATGTCGGGCACAAAAGCGTAGATGACTTTGTCGTCGGCAACGCCGCTACCGGGGGCATTGGCAATGGCCAGGTTGCCCGCTTTCCAGGCACGCATGATGCCGGGAACCCCGAGCATGGAATCTTCTCGGAAGGCCTCTGGGTCAATAAAGTCTTCGTCGATACGGCGATAAATCACGTCCACTTTGACCGGGCCGTCGACGGTGCGCATATAAACGCAGTCGTCATCGTCTGTGAACAGGTCACTGCCTTCTACCAGTTCTGCGCCCATGCTTTGGGCCAGAAAAGCGTGTTCAAAATAGGCAGAGTTATAAATGCCGGGTGTCAGTACAGCAATACAGGGTTTTCGCTTCAGTTGTGGTGAGAGCGATGCCAGCATCTTGTAGAGCTGGGAGGGATAATCGTCTACAGGCAGGATGCTGTAGTTTTCAAACAGTTCCGGTAATACCCGTTTCGTCAGCTCCCTGTTTTCGAGCATATAGGACACACCGGAAGGAACCCGCAGGTTATCTTCCAGTACGTAAAGCTTCCCATCTTTATTGCGCACCAGGTCGGAACCGCAGATGTGCGCCCATGCACCATAACGGGGCGATACCCCTTGGCATTGAGGTTTGTAGTTCGTTGATTCGAGGACGACATCGGCTGGAACAATGCCTTCAGCAAGAATTTTTTGCTTGTTGTAGACGTCATCGATAAAGCAATTCAGGGCGCGAGTGCGCTGTTTTAACCCGGTACTTACCCTTGCCCACTCTTTGGCGGAGATGGCTCGCGGGATGATGTCAAAGGGCCAATTCCGGTCGATATTCCCGCCCTCAGTGTAGACGGTAAATGAAATACCCATATCGCGGATAGCCAGTTCAGCAGCGGCTCGCCGCTCATCTAATTCTTCTTCTGGAAGGTCTTTTAAAAACTTCACGATACCCCGGGCTGCCATTCGGGGATTGCCATTGGAGGTTAACAGCTCGTCAAAAAACGAACTCGAATCGTAGTCTTCCCATCTATTATTCATGTGTTGTCACACACCTCCCGTTGTGACTATTGGCACCATTTTTATCATGGTCCTCTAGTGACAAATTAGCAATAGCTATGCCAATAGTAATCTAAAGAGAAAATATATATGAAGTTATCCGTGTAGATGAATATGACGAAAGTCTGGGTGTCTACTTCAAAATGCACGCAGGCGTCTTTTATAGGGCGGGTTAGAAGTGATATCGTCATAGCGGGTAAGGGAAGCCCTATGAATTTAAACAAGGACGTGTCATGAAAAAATCTGTAAATCCCCTTGTCGCTTTGTTGATTCTGTTGTTCTTCGTAGGACTGATTGGTCTAAGTTTTTATTGCAACCAGAGGATGCTGGAAGTCGAACGCCCCACTTTTATGGCAAGTGCGTCAGATGGGCGTTTAGTCGTACAACTGGGGCAGCAGTTATTTTTAGTTGATAACCTCAGTGGTGACGAGACAGTAGTGGATCTTGACGCCATGGGCTTTGGCGACAACATTGGCAATTTCGATTTTTTTGCCAATGGCGATGTGTTGCTGAGGACCGGGAGTCGACTCCGGTCCTTGCTGGAAGAAATCGAAGCAACAGCGCGCTTTGGCAACGATAACTATGCTGCTGCCAGTGATAACGCGCTGTCTCGCTGCGACATGGAATGGCGGGAATGTCATCAATTCAGCGTCCATCTGCCGGGATTTGACAGGGCTTTCAGAGTCTTTATTGATCGCGTTAGCGATACCGTTTATTTGGCCGATACCAGTCGCCACCGAATTCTCAAGTTGGATGGCAATGGTCAACTACTGGCTTTTCGGGAGGGTTTCAAATTCCCCAACCAGATTTCCCTTGTGGAAGGCCAGCTTTGGGTGACAGACACCAATAATCATCGTTTGGTAGCCGTATCTATGGAGACGGAATCTTTTGGTGAGGAAATCTCTGCGATTAATGTACGCCCCGATAACCAGCATATCTGGCCATCGGCCTTTGCAAAGGTAAACGGTGAATGGTGGGTGTTGGCGATGGGCGACAACATGTCCGACGGCATTATTGTTCGTTACACCTCCGAGGGCACTGAAGTCGGGCAGCTGAATTTACCCCGCAATGCTGATCCGCTCTCACTGGGGTTATTTGGCAATGACGTTTTGGTAACGGATCACCGCAATTTCGCTGTATATCGTTATAACCTGCACGGTGGTCGTCTGGTGGATTTCAGTTCGCCGCGACTCACACAAACCCTCGTGATGAAAAAAGCTGAGTCTGTACGCTGGCAATATTATGGCTATAGCTGTTGGGGTGTGTTCGCGTTGGCAGTGCTGATGGGTTTCGCGGTGGCCATCCGTCAGCAGCGGAAGGCAGATGAAGAAGGCGATTCTGTTGATGTTGTGTCTGAAAACGCGCTGGAAGCAGTACCGGAAAAAGGTGTCTGGATAGAGGCGACGCGTCAGGCCAAATGGACTCCCATCGTGTTAGTTTTTATGTTTCTCATGATACCGGTTGCTCTGATGCCAGTTATTTTTGCGGTTAAAAAATTTCCTTGGGAAATAGTCGTAATCAGTTCCTCTATGGCAGTTTCAATGTTAATGATTTGCCTGCCGCTCAGGAGGTTGAGTAAGACTCGTATAGGGATTTTCGAAGGCCGCATAGAATTGATTGACCATGAAGAGCGGCGTCACCATTCTCCTTATGCCGATGTTCTTTGGCACAAGACCGGAGTTTTCAAAGTCGGTGAGTATGTTTTGCCCACTGGCAACCGGCGTCAGCAGGGTGTGTTTCCTCGAAAGGAGCTGGAGCGTTGGGTGATGCCCAGGTTATTGCCCGAGAATAAAATAGGGGCATGGGCAATGATGAAGTATCAGTGGCGTAGCCCCGATGGCATGATGCGTGGTATGACCCTGATGTTGTTGGTTTTAGGCGTCCTGTGCCTTTACCTGAAGCAAGAAGGTCTCTTGGCTTGGCTGCAATCGCTCTCTTAGTGAATAGCAACGCTGACAAATAACAAAAAACCGGGGCATATACCCCGGCCTTTTGGTGCGCCTAACTATAATCAGTTTCTGGCGCGGAGCCGTTCCTGAGCGGCAGCGATGGCGCTGCGTACCTGCTCGGGTGCGGTGCCGCCGATATGGTTTCGGGCTGCCACCGAGCCTTCCAGCGTCAGCACTTCAAAGACATCCTGCTCGATGACTGCCGAGAATTGTTGCAGTTCATCAAGGCTCATTTCGGACAGGTCCTTGTTGCTGACAATCCCGTAAGCTACGGACTTGCCGACGATCTCGTGGGAGTCGCGGAAGGGTATGCCCTTGCGCACCAGATAGTCTGCGAGGTCAGTGGCGGTGGAGAAGCCGCGGCGGGCCGCTTCGCGCATATGCTCTTTTTTCGCCTGGATAGCCGGCACCATATCAGCAAAGGCACGCAGGCAGTCCTTGACGGTGTCCACTGTATCGAACAGTGGCTCCTTATCTTCCTGATTGTCCTTGTTGTAAGCGAGGGGCTGGGATTTCATCAGGGTTAGCAGGGCCATCAGGTGGCCGTAGACTCTACCGCTTTTGCCGCGCACCAGCTCTGGTACATCAGGGTTTTTCTTCTGTGGCATGATTGACGAGCCGGTGCAGAAGCGGTCAGGCAGCTCAATAAAGTTGAACTGGGCGGAGGCCCACAGAACCAGTTCTTCAGATGCGCGGGACAAGTGGGTCAGCAGCATGCTGGCAAAGGCACAGAACTCGATGGCAAAGTCTCGGTCGCTGACCGAGTCCAGTGAGTTGCGAGTCGGTGCGTCAAAACCGAGGAGTTCTGCGGTCATATGACGATTGATTGGGTAGGTGGTGCCCGCCAGGGCCGCGGCCCCCAAAGGTGACTGATTGAGCCGTTTGCGGCAGTCAAGTAGACGGCTGTAATCACGTTCCATCATTTCAAACCAGGCCATCAAGTGGTGGCCGAAGGTGACGGGCTGGGCGGTTTGCAAGTGGGTAAAGCCGGGCATGATGGTGTCGGTTTCGCGACCCGCCAGTTCGAGGATGCCTCGCTGTAACCGAGTCAGTTCGTGTCCGATTGCGTCGATTTCTTCGCGCAGCCACAGGCGGATATCGGTGGCCACCTGATCATTGCGGGAGCGGCCGGTGTGCAGTTTTTTACCGGTGATGCCAATCTGGGAGGTCAATGCTGCCTCAACATTCATGTGAACGTCTTCAAGGGCCAGGCTCCACTGAAATGTGCCATTTTCAATGTCGGTCACAATTTCGGTCAGCCCTGTCTTGATAGACTGGAGTTCTTCTTCGGTTAACACGCCGACACTGGTTAGCATGGTGGCATGGGCAATGGAGCCCTGGATATCTTGAAGGGCCATTCGCTGGTCAAAATTGACCGAGGCGGTGAAGCGGGCGACGAAGGCATCGGTGGCTTCGCTGAAGCGCCCGCCCCAGGAGAGGTTAGTATCTTTGGAATCGCTCATGGCTAAACTGGCCCTTTATAACTAGAGTGGCGAAGGATAAAGTATCGCCGAAGTCTGGCGAGGGCGAGATTATAGCAAAGAGGGGAAGCTCGCGAATGATCAGCAGGGAAAAGAACTAATGGGTTTTTTGGCCAAATGGAAAGCGGGTGGTCTAAAGCCGGCGCGATTGATATTCAGTGGGGGGGATCACTTCCTTCCGGATCTTTGCCGGGGACAGGGTCTGCTCTCAGTCGTGGTGATCTCAGAGTTATTGGCATTGCTGGTGACGGTGGCCAACAACGGTTTGCAGCACTTTGACTGGATCGAGTTTGCCAAAGTCTCCCTGCTGTCACTATGGATCGCTCTGCTCAGTGCGGCCGTGTTGTGTCTATCAAATCGGCTTTTGTCCGGAACACGTTTGGTGATGGCGGCCGTGGTGTCTTTCTTATTGATTCTGCTGGTGACGCTGTTGTGTGGCGCCATTGCGGAAGGCGTGATGTCCTGGTATTCCACACCGCTGGAAACGCGCCACTACAATGTCTGGAATATCGCCGAATATCTGTTGTTGGCAGCTATCCCGGCCGGCATTCTGCTGCGCTACCTTTTCTTGCAACAGCAACTTCGCTTGCAACAGCGGGCTGAACTGGAAGC
>JBFICU010000121.1:0-5765 GCA_041581855.1 Porticoccus sp.
AAGGCGACATTGTCGATAATCTGTTTGGCCTGCTCGTAAAAGTCTATATTTCTCTGCTCATGGAAGATGAAGTACTCCCGTTTGATCACCAGTCCTGCCATATAGGCGCCCACCGCTGGGTGAAAGCCGAACTCATGGGCCAGAATCGCTACCAATAGGGCAACGGTCAGCAAGGCCAGCACGGTGTATTCCCCGCGGCCCATAGCCAGTAACTGGCGGAGGCTGAAGGGGCCGATAATGGGAATCCTGGCCATCCAGCCGGAACTTGCGGGAAACAGCCAGCCACCGATGAAGGTAACGAACAGGAAAAACAGTACTGCTTTGCCCATCACCAGACCAATACCCGCTATTGATACACTGGCCTCACCGGTGGCCATGGGCACAAGAATGGCCACCAGCGCCAGCGAGGCGATATCGTCGAGTACGGCTGACGTCATGATGCCTGTAGCGGCAGGTGTATTGCTCAATCCCTCGGTTTTTAGCGAGACCATGGTCAGCGATACCGCTGTGGCAGTCATTGCCAGTCCGCAGAGCAGAGCCATATTGTTCTCCCCCCAGAAATAGAGGGCGGCGGCATAGGCCACGGCAAATGGCGCTATGGCGCCAAACAGGGCAATTCCCCAGCTGCGCTTAATGCTGTTAAGGAAATTGCCGGTGTTTTCCTCAAAGCCGAGTGCAAACATGATCAGAATAATGCCGAGTTCGGAAAAGTCTGTGATAAACACCGGCATGACCTGTGGTAACCAGCCAAGGTTAACCATGGCGGCACCGAAAAACAGATACCAGAGCACTGGTGTTAGTCGGGTGTGGTGGGCCGCGTAGGAGGCGGCGAAGACACCGATCCAGACGATGACCAACAGGGTTAGATCGTGCATGCTTTCTTGTCCAGTCTCTCAGGCCGCCAGTTTAGCTTTTTAGCAGTAAATTAAATTGATTCGAATCAGTGAATGCCGTGCATATGGCGTTTCAGCAGTGGGCTGAGGAGGAGTAGCAGGACGCCCGCACCACAGCCGACCAACAGTAGATCAGCAAATAATCCGGTATATCCCGCCAGCGCACTGGTGGTATCCAGCAATTCACCGGCTGGACGTTCTATATGTGCCAATTTGGCAATTTGTGCTGCCAGAAATTCCGAGTAGGCCGTAGCCAGAAACCAACTCCCCATCATCAATCCAACAACACTTGGCACCGCCAGCTTGGTCACGGCTGATAGCCCAACCGGAGAGAGACAGAGTTCACCGGTGGTGTGTAGCAGGTAGGCCAGCACCAGCCATAGAGCGGCAACTTTGCCGCTGGCATCGGGAAAGCTGGCACCTAATACCAGCGCGCCGAAACCCAGACCCGCCTGAATAATGCCGAGTGAAAACTTCACCGGTGTCGATGGCTCCAACTTGCGTTTTGCCAGTCTGGTCCAGAGCAGAGCAAATAGCGGTGCTAGCAGCATGATAAACAAGGGGTTGAGTGCGCCGAACTGAGAGGCATTGAATTCGATGCCAAGCAGGGAGCGGTTTACTACCCGGTCGGCATAGAGCGTCATGGAGGCGGCGGTCTGTTCAAACAGCGCCCAGAACACCATTGAGGCGAAGGTCAGCACCATCAATGCTGCCATGCGGCCCCGCTCCACAGTGTTGCAGCGGGCCAGCATAAACCACAGCAACCCTGCTACCACGGCGCAGGCAAGGCCGTTAAGCGAATGTTTCACCCATTCGCTAACCTGGATCAACTGCCACAATCCAAAAAGAGCTGCGACGGCACAGAGGTAGATAAACCATTCCCGGTTGATTCCTGCCAGCACAGGTTCACGCAACAAGGCTGGGTCAGCCGGTTCGGCATGGCCGTGTAAATGCCGCTGGCCGTAGAGAAATATTGTCAGCCCGATCACCATGCCTACTCCCGCGGCGCCAAAACCGTAGCGCCAGCCCCAGGTTTCCCCTAAATAGCCACACAGCAGGGTGGCAGTGAATGCACCCATATTGATGCCCATATAGAACAAGGTAAAACCACTGTCCCGCCGAGGATCATTTACGCCGTAGAGGCGACCAACAATGGTGGAAATGTTGGGTTTCAAAAAGCCGACACCGACAATAATCAGCGCCAGTGAAAAATAGAAAACCTGTAATGCCCCATGATCTCTCAGGATGGAGCCTTCTACCAAGACTGCCTGAGTCCCTTCCACCGCCATGCCCAAATGGCCCAATGCCAGCAGACAGCCACCAAAAACGACCGCTTTTCGCATACCCAGGTAGCGGTCCGCCAATAAGCCTCCGATCACCGGCATTGCGTATACCAGGGCGGCATAACTACCCAGTACATCAAGGCCCATTGAATCACTGAACAAATGATATTTGGTGAGATACAGCAACAGCAGATACTTCATGCCGTAAAACGAGAAGCGCTCCCACATTTCTGTGGCAAAGCAGACATACAGTCCCTTGGGATGGCCTAGCCATTCGTCTCGTGTTGCAGTCACAGTGATTCCTTTGTGGAGCCTTTAACCGGATAGGGCCGTTGGCCTGACGGAGCGTTTGCGGCTTTGCTGGCAGGCGCTAGAATGGAGCGATTCCCACACCAGACTGGATTGAGATGATGAAGTTTACCGGCACTGAGCGCTATGTGGCCACTGAAGACCTGCAAATGGCCGTGAACGCGGCTGTGACCCTACAACGCCCACTGTTGATCAAAGGCGAGCCGGGCACTGGCAAAACCATGTTAGCGGAAGAGGTCGCTGAAGCCCTGGGCCTTCGTTTGATTCCGTGGCATATCAAGTCCACCACAAAGGCACAACAGGGGCTCTATGAATACGATGCGGTGTCCCGGTTGCGGGATTCCCAGCTTGGCGATGGTCGCGTTCAAGATATCGCCAACTACATCAAGCCAGGGAAGCTGTGGGAAGCATTTGCCGCTGAGGATCAGGTGGTGTTATTGATTGATGAGATTGATAAGGCAGACATCGAGTTTCCCAACGACCTGTTGCTGGAACTGGACCGCATGGAATTCCACGTTTACGAGACCGGAGAGACGGTGCGCGCCCGCCTGAGGCCAGTGGTGATTATCACCAGCAACAATGAAAAAGAATTGCCGGACGCTTTTCTGCGCCGCTGTTTTTTTCACTTCATTAAATTCCCGGAGCGGGACACCATGGCACAGATCGTTGCCGTACACTTTCCCGAGATCCAGAAAAAACTGGTTCAGGAGGCGCTGGATATCTTCTTTGAAGTGCGCAAGGTCCCCGGTCTGAAGAAAAAGCCCTCAACATCAGAGCTGATTGACTGGTTGAAGCTGTTGCTCTCGGACAATATTCCCGATCAGTTGCTGGCGGAACGGGACCCGACCAAGGTCATCCCGCCACTCTATGGGGCACTACTGAAAAATGAGCAAGACGTACATTTGCTGGAAAAGTTGGCGTTTATGGCAAGACGAGAGGCTCAATAGGGTGGGCGTTGGAGCATTACGGTGCTGCTGAATTTTTTTGACGGCCTGCGCAAGGGTGGGGTGCCGGTTTCCATCAAAGAGTACCTGGTGTTGTTGGAAGCGCTGCAACATCGACTCGCCTTTGCCGACCTCAATGACTTTTACCTGCTGGCCCGAACTTGTCTGGTCAAGGATGAGAAATACTACGATCGCTATGACCGTGCCTTTGCGGTCTATCTAAATCAGCTGGATAGCATTGAGCAGATTATTGAGGCGCTGATTCCCGAAGACTGGCTGCGCAAGGAATTTGAAAGACACCTGAGCGAAGAGGAAAAGGCCCGTATTGAGAGCTTGGGTGGTCTGGAAAAACTGATCGAGACGTTTAAAAAGCGTCTGGGTGAACAACAGGAGCGTCATGCCGGTGGTAACAAGTGGATTGGTACCGGTGGTACGTCGCCGTTTGGTCGCGGAGGCTTTCACCCGGAAGGTATTCGGGTCGGTGGTGAAGGCGAACACCAGCGGGCAGCAAAGGTCTGGGAACAACGCGCCTTCCAGAATCTCGATGACTCAGTGGCGCTGGGCACTCGCAATATCAAACTGGCACTGCGGAGACTGCGCAAGTTTGCCCGCACCGGTGCCGCAGAGGAACTGGATCTGGAGCACACCATCAGCGCCACCGCCCGTAATGCGGGCTTGCTGGACATCAAAATGGTGCCGGAACGCCATAATGCCGTGAAGGTGCTGATCTTCTTCGATGTGGGTGGTTCCATGGACCCGCACATTAAAGTCTGTGAAGAGTTGTTCTCGGCGGTACGCAGTGAGTTCAAGCATCTTGAGTATTTCTACTTTCACAACTTCCTCTACGACTATGTGTGGCGGGACAATCGCCGTCGCCACAACGAGAAGACCGAGACACTGGAGCTGCTGCGCACCTATAGCCGAGATTACAAGGTCATTTTCGTCGGTGACGCGACCATGTCACCCTATGAGGTCAGCAGCCCTGGTGGTAGCGCCGAGTATTTCAATGAAGAAGCGGGTGCCGTATGGATGCAGCGCATGCAGTCGAGCTTCGAACGGCTGATTTGGCTTAACCCTGTGCGCACCGATTATTGGCAGTACACACCGTCTATTAAACTGATTCAGCAACTACTGGGCCCGGAGCGGATGTTGCCCATGACCCTGGCAGGATTAGAGCAGGGCATGACAATACTGTCGAAGTAGAATCGGGACCACGGCCAACTAGTGTTGTACCTGTTGTGGCCATTTCGATAGCATGGCCGGGTAAGCGGCTTATGCCGACCCGCGATGAAGATTCAATAATAATGAGCCAGAGGTTGATGATATGTCTGAAGATGGCCTGACAATGGATGTGGCAGAGGCAGTCCGAAAATCCTGGGCTCATTACGGTATTCCTGAAAAGCTGGCCCCCTGTGATCTGCACAATCTGGTGGATGTATTGGCTGATTCGGTCAAGGCTTTCCCCGACAATCCCGCAGTGACTTCTTTGGGTGGCACCCTGACCTATGCTGACCTCGACAGGTTATCTACAGCGTTTGCCTGTTATATGCAGCAGCATACCAAGCTGCAACCCGGTGATCGGATTGCCATTCAGATGCCGAGTCTGATCCAGTATCTGGTTGTGGCCTATGGTGCATTCAAGGCGGGTCTGGTGGTGGTCAACGTCAATCCCATGTACACCGCCGTGGAGCTGGAATACCAGTTCAACCATGCGGATGTAAAAGTGGTGGTGGTGTTTGATAAGTTTCTTTCCCACGCTCAGGAGGTGAAGGATAAAACGCCGCTGCAGACTATTATCGTTACCGAACCGTTTGATCTGCATCCGCCGCTCAAAAGGGGGCTGATGTCATTGGTGTTGAAGGTATTGGGTAAGACTTTTCCCGCGGGCGATGCTATTTCATTACGTGACGTATTGGAGAAAGGTGCCGGATTGCAGTGCCAGCCCGTCACGTTGGGTGAGGATGATCTGGCTTTGTTGCAATACACCGGAGGTACCACCGGTGTGTCAAAACCGGCCATGCTTAGTCATGGCAATATGATCAGTGTCACCCGTCAGGGTACTGAGTTGTTGAAGTTGGCCGGCATGCAGCGAGGCAAAGAGCGCTTTGTGTCGCCACTGCCGCTGTATCATATTTATGCCTTCGCGCTGGTGGTGACGACGGGGGTGCATTTGGCTGTGCACACCATGTTGGTACCGGACCCCCGCGATATCAAAGCCTTCGTAAAATTGCTGCGCCACTGGCCGGCGACACTGTTGTCCGGACTGAATACGCTTTTTGTGGCGTTGATGAAGCATCCGGATTTTTCCCGCATTGATTTTTCGAAATTGAAATTGA
>JBFICU010000122.1:0-5762 GCA_041581855.1 Porticoccus sp.
CCAGTTGGTAGGTGAGGCGGTCCGGCGATGCTTTCAGTAGTATTGCCAGGCCCTCGCGTGCTTTTTTCACTTCGCCCAGTTGAGCATGAGCCAGAACAGTACCGTAGCGGGAGGCTTCACGGCTCAGGGTGTCACCGTTCAGTTCGCTCTGGAACCGGTTTAATGAAGTGGCTGGACTCCCGTCGATCGCCAACATAGCCCGTGCCCGCATCAGGTGATATTCCAGGTTGTCGGGATAGTGTTTTAGCGGGTACTGAGCAATACGGCTATTGGCATCAGCAACCCGGCTTTCCGTGAGGGGGTGGGTGAGCAGGAATTCCGGTGGTTTGCTGCCGGTATAGCGGGTGGCACGCAGCATTTCTTCAAACATGGCGCCCACTGCACTGGGGTCCATGCCGGCCTCGTAGACGGTTTCAATGCCAAGACGATCGGCTTCCTGCTCATTCTGCCGACTGTAGCGCAGCGAGTTTTGCAGGCTGGCGGCCTGGGTGGCGGTCATGGCCGCCATGCCGGCATCGCCGCCAACGGTAGCGGCTAACACCAAGCTGGCAAGCATACCCGCCATGGTGGCCACGGAGTTTTTGCGTTGCTCGGCGACGCGCCGTGCAAAATGGCGCTGACTCAAGTGAGCCAGTTCGTGGGCCAGTACCGAAGCTAGCTGGTGTTCCGATTTGGCGTAGCGGAACAATCCCAGATGCATGCCAATAATGCCGCCAGGCACGGCAAAGGCGTTCATGGTGGGGTTGTTAATGGCCACCAGGGACAATCGGTGGTCCTCTAGCTGGCTGTGGGAGGCCAGTTTGACCAGCAGTTGTTCCACGTAGCTGTGTAGCTGGGGGTCATTGTATTCCGGGATGCGGCTGCGATAGGCGCGCAGCCAGGCCTGACCCAGTTCGTACTCCTGCTGTTGGGAAATGATGGCAGACGTGCTATCCCCCAGAGATGGCAGTTCAATATTGGCTGCCTGTGTGGATGCAGCCAGCATGGTGAGTAGTAAGACTGCGGTGTATAACTGTGTGAGACGTCTGATGAGCACTGGGTAAAAGTCCGTAGATCCGTCGGAATGGAGTCGCCTGTAGGGATGGTAACGTATCTCTATGACCAAATTCATGAGCATTCGTGCTGTTGGGGCAGAAAAACGTCCAAGCATCCAAAAGGTTTACCCCGCTCCTTGATGCGCACCGGGGGATTACGTAATCTGCCGTTTCTTTCAAATGACGACTAATTTGTCGAGGTGTGGGTATGTGGAAAGTGCTCGGAAGCTGGGTTAACCGCTACTTCGGCGAGGAGGAGGCGGTACTGCTGGCCTTTATGCTGGCAGTGGCCCTGGTGGTCATGGTGACCATGGGTGAAATTCTGGCCCCTTTTTTGGCAGCGATTATTTTTGCATTTCTGCTACAGGGCAGTGTTAATCGGCTGGTGACATGGAAGGTGCCCCGCTTACTGGCGGTTATCCTGGTGTTCCTGATGTTTGTGGGATTATTTTTGGCAATTCTGATCATTCTGTTGCCTCTCATCGGTCGTCAGGCCGCCAATTTAGCCGGGGAGATCCCTGCCATGGTGAAGCATTGGCAGGGTGTGCTGATGCTATTGCCGGAAAAATATCCGCATCTTATTTCTCAAGCACAGCTCAATGACCTGCTGAGCCAGGCCTCAAAAGAGGTGGCCGGCATGGCCGAGCGGTTGGTGACCTTTTCTTTTAGTACCTTTCCCAGTGTCGTGGTGATGATGGTGTATCTGGTGCTGGTACCCCTGCTGGTCTTTTTTATGCTCAAGGACAAGGAGGAGCTGCTGGGATTGATGGCATCACTGTTGCCCCGCGAGCGTCCGGTAATGTGGCGTATCTGGCATGAAATGAACCTGCAGATGGCCAACTATGTGCGCGGTAAGGCAATCGAAATTCTGGTGGTGGGACTAGTCAGTTATGTGACCTTCCTGATTATGGGGTTGCAGTATGCTGCCCTGCTGGGGTTGTTGGTGGGACTTTCTGTCGTGATTCCCTATATCGGTGCTGTGGTGGTGACGTTTCCGGTAACGGTGGTGGCCTATTTTCAGTGGGGTTGGGGCGGAGACCTGTTCTGGCTGGTGATAATCTACGGCATCATCCAGGGGTTGGATGGCAACGTATTGGTGCCATTGTTGTTTTCTGAGGCCGTAAACCTCCATCCCATCGCGATTATTTTGGCTGTCATCGTGTTTGGAGGCCTCTGGGGTTTCTGGGGTGTGTTCTTTGCGATACCTCTGGCCACCCTGGTTAAGGCACTTTATAACGCCTGGCCGAGAACTGATGCCGATGAACCGCTGTCCGAGTAACTCATGTTTTAAACAGATTGACCTGATAAGACGGATTTCCATGAAAAGATTTGTTGTTGCTTTTGTTTGTTTTCTTTTTGTCGTTCCAGCCTTCAGTGGGGCATTGGCTTCACAAGAGGATATTGCTCGCAGTGTGAGCGATACGTCGGCGTATCGCTATCTGGTATTGCCCAACCAGTTGCAGGTGCTGCTGATTTCTGATCAGAAAGCCGACAAGGCGGCTGCCGCCCTGGATGTGTTTGTTGGTAGCTCCAGTGACCCCATACAAAGGCAGGGACTGGCTCACTTTTTGGAGCACATGCTGTTCCTCGGCACGGATAAATTTCCTGAGCCCGATGAATATCAGGCTTTTATCAGTGAGCACGGTGGGCAGCACAATGCCTACACTTCCTTCGAAAACACCAACTATTTCTTTGATATTAGCCCTGCCGATTTTGAGCCGGCGCTGGATCGCTTTTCCCGTTTTTTTGTTGCCCCGCTGTTTAACAGCGAATATGTGGATCGGGAGAAAAATGCGGTTCACTCGGAATACAAAGCGCGGATTAAAAATGATTACCGCCGCCAGATGGACGTCTTTAGTCAGGTGGTGAATCCAGAGCATCCCGCCGCCAAGTTCAGTGTCGGGAACCTGGATACACTGGCCGACCAGGACGGCAAGCTGCGGGAAGACCTGTTGGGGTTTTATAAGGCGCATTACTCGGCCAATCGCATGGCGTTGGTGGTGCTGGCTCCGCTCGCCCTGGACCAACTTGAGAATATGGTTCGGCAGCGCTTTGAGGAAGTTCCCAACTTTGACAGCCCGAAACCGGTTCATGGTAAGCCACTCTTCAAGCCGGGCGAATTGCCCCTGCTGGTGACCATGCAGCCCGTACGTGAGCTGCGCGAGCTCTCCCTGACATTCCCGATGCCGGCGGTGACAGAGTATGACCGGCAACAGCCGCTCGGTTACCTGGGCAACTTGATCGGTCACGAAGGCAAAGGCAGTTTGCTCGGGGTACTGAAATCCCAGGGTTGGGCAGAGAGCCTGCGCGCTGGGGAGGGCATTTCGGATCTCAGTGGCAGTAGCTTTGATATCACCATTGGCTTGACGCCTGCCGGTTATGAGCACTGGCAACAGATCCTGGCCCTCGTTTACCAAGAGATCGCACTGGTTGCCAAGCAGGGGGTAGCCCGGTGGCGGTTTGATGAGCAGGGCGCATTGGCCGACCAGCAGTTTCGCTATATGGAATTGAAAGACCCTGTGAGCCGGGTCAGCGGGCTGGCCACTAATCTACAGGACTATTCCTATTCCGATGTGATTCGTGGCCCTTATCGTATGGACCTGTTTGATGAAGCGTTGATGAACCGGATGCTGGGTTACCTTGCGCCAGAAAATGCCATGGTGATGTTAATGGCGCCTGAGGTGAAGACGGAGAGGGAGACCGAGAAGTACCAAGTAGCGTATGGCGTGTCAAAGTTGCCTTCCGTGGCGACAGACATTGCGACTGCTGAAGCCCTCGCTCTGCCGGAAGCGAACCCCTACGTGCCGCAAAATTTTGCCCTGAAATATCCCCAGAAAGGCGAAGAACCTGCCAACCCTGTCGTGCTTGTCGACCAGCCCGAATACCGGCTGTGGCACTTCGCCGACAATATCTACCAGGTGCCGAAGGCCCAGTTGTACATGGCGATCAAGACTCCCAAGGTCAGCGGATTACGCGAGGCTGCCTTGACGGATTTGTACCTGCGGCTGGTGGAGGAAACCCTCAACGAAACCAGTTATGAAGCTGCATTGGCGGGATTGCGCTATGGGCTCAACCGTCGTGCGGACGGTGTTGGCCTGCTGTTTAGCGGTTTTGATGACAAGCTGCCATTGTTGGTTAAGTCCGTGGTGGCTGGACTACTGAAACCGGACATGTCCGATGACCTGATCGAGCGACTGCGGCAGGAATTGATACGTCGCTGGCGCAATAGCGCCAAAGATACGCCCTACCTGCAGTTAATGCGGGAGCCGAGCTACCTGCTGGATGTCAATGCCTGGCAGCCGGACCGGCTGGCTGAGTCCCTCGAGTCATTTGATCTTGCTGGCTTTCGCCAGTTTGTCAGTGAGTTTTATCTGGGCGCTTCGATGGAAATGTTGGCCAGTGGAAATCTGGATACCGAGGCAGTGAAAACGATGGCTGCAAATGCTGCTGGCCACATCGTCTCGGATAAACCGGCAGCGTGGCTGGAGCGGGGTATTACGCAGGTAATGCCCGGCGAGAAGATCGAGGTGCCGCTGTCCATAGAGCATCGGGATGCCGGTATTCTCCGTTACTACCAGGGGCGCAGTGATTCTGTGGAAGAGACTGCTCGCTTCATGTTTTTGCGGCAGATTATTAAAGCGCCATTTTTCCATGAGCTGCGCACCCAGCAGCAGCTGGGTTATGTGGTTGCTGCGGTTGATCAGGGGCTCGAGCGGGTGCCTGGTTTCGGGTTGCTGGTGCAGTCGCCTGTGGCACCGGTGCCCAAGCTTGAGACAGCTATTGACCAGTTTTTAGTGGATTTCTCTGATGTGATGAAAGCGATGACCGAAGAGGAGTTCGAGCGTCACCGCGCTGCTATTCTCACCGGCTTAAAGGAGAAGCCAAAGAGCCTGGCGGAACAGTCTGCTCGCTACTGGGGCAGCATCGATTTGCGGGACTATGATTTCAGTCGCCGTCAGCAGTTGATTGCTGCTGTGGAGCAGATGAGCCTGTCCGAAATGGTTGTAACCTATGGTGAAATCATGCGTGATGCCGGGTTTTCATTGCAACTGGACAGCACTCCTGGCGGCTTCATGACAGGTCTTGGTTTTGAGGGAAAAAGAAAAATATATCGGCTTCCCACTAGAAATATGTAATAAAACTATTTTTATGTAGTTTGTATTAAATACAATTAATACAAATAGATATAGTGTTTTTTGAGGGCTTTCGACGGATTAACGTTTGGGTTAATTGACGGTTGAAAGCCCTTTTTTATGTAGTTATACTACACGGCGTCGGCAAGCTAATACGCCGTGAACTCATTCAGTGGGGGTGATCTATAGTGATAGGAGCTTCTCCCCGCGAACCAAGATAACAACAGAATAGAAAGGTGCTGGACATGCATGAAGATATGGATCCTGTCGAGACTCAGGAATGGCTCGAATCACTGGATTCTGTATTAAAACACCAGGGACCAGAGCGGGCGGCTTACCTGCTGCAAATACTACTGGCCCGTGCGACAGCCACTGGTGTAGGTATGCCCTCTGCCATTACTACCCCCTACCGCAATACCATTCCCGTCACCCGCGAAAAGCGCATGCCCGGCGACCTGTTTATGGAGCGACGTATCCGTTCAATGATCCGCTGGAATGCATTGGCGATGGTGATGCGTGCCAACAAAAATCCTGATGAAGGTATCGGCGGCCATATCGCTTCTTTTGCGTCCTCTGCCACGCTCTATGACATCGG
>JBFICU010000123.1:0-5749 GCA_041581855.1 Porticoccus sp.
CCATACCATAGTTAGCATTTGGATCACGGCTTGCCTCTCCAAATCCGGGCAAGTCAGGAATGACGACTCGGTATTGAGGGGTTAAAAACCGTGCAATACGACTGAAATTGTCCTTGTCACCGGCAAAGCCGTGGATAAGCAACAGTGGCTCACCTGTCCCCCCCTCAAGAAAAGGCATAGTGAAACCATTTACATTGGCAGCATGCCTGCGCAGACCTGAAAGCCTGCGCTCAATACCCAAGCCCATGCGTGCCGAGGTCTCAGGGAATAACCGGTCGAAGAGCACCAACAAAAGTAGCAGCAACAGCGGAATGACCAACAATCCAAGCAATATATTCATTTCGCGGCAAATTCCAGCCATTCATCGGCTATAGGCGTATCCAATAACATTTTCCTGTCCGGTCCGTAGGCATGCAAAACGCGCCAGGGAAGATGATGGCCCTGGCGTGGCAGCTCAGCATTACCCCGCTGGATATAACCCGAATTCAGGGCGTTCATAGCACTCTCGTCGCTGGCCTCACCTTCTGGAGCCCTTGGTACCACAGCAACATAGCGATGCTCGTTCATGTAGCTGAGCAAACGACAGATATAGCGTGAGGCAATGTCAGCCTTCAAAGTCCAGGAAGCATTCACATAACCTAAAATGAAGGCCAGGTTTGGCAAATCCTGCATCAGCACGGATTTGTAGCTCAACAGCCGATTGGCTGATACCGGTTTACCATCAATTCGCAGTTCCATGCCGCCAAACGTCTGCAACTGCAATCCCGTCGCCGTAATCACAATATCCGCATTCAGCAGTTCACCGGATTTCAGCTGAACACCCTGTTCGGTAAATGACTCAATCTCATCGGTCACCACCGATGCCTTGCCACTTTTGATGGCCTTAAAAAGATCACCATTCGGCACGACGCACAAGCGCTGTTCCCAAGGCATATATTTGGGGGTGAAGTGGCGCATGTCGCATTCTTTGCCAAGTGCCTTTTTCACCTGCCCCAACAGAAAATCTCGCATTACCTCCGGCCAGCGAATTGCACTGTTATAAAACAAACGTTGCAGGCCAATATTGCAGGAACGGGCAACCCGGTATACCCAGCGCTTGGGCAATAGATGTTCAAGTGAACGAAGCAATTTTCCATAACTCGGCGCATTCAGAAAATAACTTGGGGAGCGTTGCAACATGGTTACGTGGGCAGCATCCCCCGCCATCGCCGGGACGATAGTTACAGCGGTGGCGCCACTGCCTATCACCAACACATTCTTGTCCCGATAATCCAGGGACTCCGGCCAAAACTGGGGATGAACGCATTGCCCCTTATACCGCTCAATTCCAGGAAATGCCGGCAGATACCCGTTATCGTAGTTGTAGTAGCCGGCACAGCTGATCAGAAATCGGCAGCTATAATCCCGCGCCTCACCGGATGCTTCGTGCAGAGCGCTGACCTGCCAATGCTGCTGTTCACTCGACCAATCGGCACTGACCACCTTCACACCAAACTGAATATGTTTCTCCACATCATATTCACGGGCAGTCTCGGTGATGTACTCACGAATCTGGGAACCTTTTGCCAGGACTTTTGGCGACATCCACGGACGAAAATCGTAGCCCATGGTAAACATATCGGAATCAGAGCGAACGCCGGGATAGCGAAACAAATCCCAGGTACCGCCGATGGCATTACGGCGCTCAAGAATGGCGACACGTTTTTCCGGCAATGCCCTCTGCAGATGGCAGGCCATACCAATGCCGGACAATCCGGCACCGATAATCAATACGTCGTATTCTTCATGCACTGGTCTGCCCCTTATCAGTGATGGCTTATGGCTTGGATATTTAGTGTAAACCTCATTGTTACATGGCACGCCAGCCAGAGCATTATCCAATTAGAAGCATGCTGATGTGATGCGCACTGCTACGTCGAATTTTTTACAGAAGCCTTCACTGATACAGAGTCCCTTTGCGACATACGCCAGAGCTTGCCATCACAGAACATGAAATTGGGACAGCTCCTGGTACACCCCCGACAGGGCAGTCTCTCGACGGATAATTCTTTTGGTTTAATAACGGGTTTCTGTTTCATAAGCACGACCTTTAACATTGGACAGCTATACGTCGCACAGACTGGATCGGTTCTTTTCTTAACGATAAAAAGAAAACCAAATAGACGCATCCAGAATAAATAACGATCAAGCGTCTCCCATATATATTTCATCGCGCGGAAAAAACTGCTTTGACCAAACACCTGTTTATAATCGCTCCATGAAGCGCAGGAACAATTATGCCCACATGCTCTCTAACGGATTCCTGGCAATATAAAGCCGCGGCGGGACACGACGATTGAACAAAGATGAATTGGAACGCCTAAAAGGCGGTGATCAGGGGCTCTTCGCCGAACTGGTCCGCGACCATCACCGTGCGCTAGTGGCCCTTGTCACACCTATTGTGGGCGCCAGCGAGGCAGAGGAAGTGGTTCAAAACGCCTGGCTGAAAGCCTATAAAGCCATAGCCGGTTTTGAAGAGCGCGCGCAGATTCGCACCTGGTTAGGAAGAATCGCCATCAATGAAGCAAAAATGCAGTTGCGCCAGCGAAAACGCGAACTGCTGTTCAGTGACTGGGGTCATCAGGATCAAAACAGCGACCCTTTGGCCTCTCGCTTTGCTGAAGATGGACACTGGCAAGATCCACCCTCTGACTGGCATGTGGACTCTCCCGACAGTCTGCTAATGGGTGAGCAGCTGGCGAACTGCCTGGAAAGACTCCTGACAGAGATGCCTGACAACCAGCGATCCATACTGGAAATGCGCGACACCAGTGGACTGCCATTTGAGGAAATCTGTAACGAACTGTCCATCTCTGCATCTAATGCACGGGTACTGTTACACCGGGCACGGACGCAATTATATAAACTCGTGGATCACTATCAGGAGACTGGAGAGTGCTGAGCTGCCGTGAGGTTGTCATAGACACCGACCAATTGCTCGACGGTGAGTTAAATTGGCGTCGCCGACTGTCCGTTAAGCTACATCTGCTGATCTGCCACAACTGTCGTCGCTACGTGCGCCAATTAAAGAAGTTGATAGTCGCTATTCCCTATATGCACCGCCGTGCTACCGATGAGGAAGTGTCCAGAGTCATGACCCGCATTCATTCACAGGGAAAGCCCGATTCCTGATCCGTTTTCCCCCATCACCAGGTTTAAAAGCTCATCTGGCATACCCTTTTCTTAGCTGCAGCTAATTTAATAAAAGCCCTCTTTCATCTATCTCACCAGATTAAAGGAGGCTTTTATTTCAGAGAAAACCAAACCACCTGTAACAAAAAGCTACCGCACGCATCCATGAAGTACGTTGCGGGCAAAGCCTTCTGTTTCAGACAGACCGCCCTTCCAAGTCATCTGAAAGCAAAGGCTTCCCGTAATGACGACCCGCGATGTCATCCCCCATAACACAAGGGGTGTAACAAACCGCGGGGAGTCGCATCAGATAGAAACAAACTTTCTTGATATGACCAGGAGTCAAACGTGAAAAAAGCATCTATTAACACCCTGAAAACTGCCATTGGCCTCGCCGTGATCTCTACCAGCTTCAGCGCACCCTTGGCTGCACTGGCCGACAATCCCTTTGTTGCCAACGACATAGGCAGCGGCTATCAGTTAGCCGACAAGGACACCGAAGGAAAATGCGGTGAAGGAAAGTGTGGCGAAGCAAAGAAAGCCGCCAAGAATGCCGAAGGTAAATGTGGCGAGGCGAAAGCGGCTGCCAAAACGACCGAAGGCAAATGCGGAGAAGGAAAATCTGCCGAAAAAGCTACTGAAGGAAAGTGCGGCGAGGGCAAAGCCGCTGCCAAAAGCACTGAAGGAAAGTGTGGCAGCAAATAACTCATCCATTGTGCCAAGGCTGGGACAGGTGGCTAATCTGGCCGCCTGATTCCAGCGATGCACTGCAATCGATTACACCGCTCTCGATGACATGCTCAACCTATCCGAACAATTCAGGCCAGCACCATGAAAATGATCAAATCTGCCCAACAACTACACCATTGGCTCAACCTGACTCGCCAGCTGGATTTTCTTGCGCCATTACTGCTGCGGCTGTTCCTGGCACCTGTGTTCCTCTCCGCGGGTCTGACCAAGATCGCAGCCTTTGAAAGCACCGTCGAATGGTTTGGCAACGCAGATTGGGGGCTTGGCCTGCCCTTTCCGTGGCTGATGGCATTTATGGCCACGGCAGTGGAACTGATTGGTGGCTTTCTACTGCTGTTTGGTCTGGCAACCCGCTATATCGCCATCCCTCTGATGATAACCATGTTGGTGGCCATTTTTTCCGTGCACTGGGACAACGGTTGGTTTGCTATAGCGCCCTCTAACCCGGCTACCAGTATGGCCCAGCCGTTGGCAGCAATTGGTCTGCCCGCTGCAGAAAATAGCCTTATCAACAGTGAGGAAGTAGGGAAAAGATTAGGTGTCGCGCGCAATATTTTACGCGAGCACACCGATTACGATTGGCTAACCGAAAAAGGCACTGTCGTCATTCTCAACAACGGCATTGAATTCGCTGCCACCTATTTTATTTTGCTGCTGTCGCTGTTTTTTACCGGAGCCGGACGATATATCAGTCTGGACTACTGGATTGGCCGGTGGTTTCACCGACACCCGTTTACCACTTCCCGTAATCAAGTGCGGGGAAACATGAATCAAACGTCCGGGCTGGCTTGCGATTAAACCTGCCATGAAATGGCGGAGGCCGTCCTAACTAACCTTGGCCACCACAGCAAACAGTGGGTCGCCAAATTCAGGGCTGCGATCCATCAGCTCAATACTCTGGTAGCAACCAGCCTCTTCGAGGAAATGTTTAATCAGGTAGGCTCGCTGTTCAACCTGCAAGTGCAACCAGGCAGCGGTCGCCTTGGTTTCAAAATAGCGATCTGAATAGGTGATGATTAGCGGAGCACCCTTTTTAAGCACCCGTCCCAGATCAGCCAACACGGCAACCGGATTCACCAAGTAGTCGATGGAGACACAGATCAATCCAGCATCAAATTCATGGTCAAGAAAAGGCAGCGTTGGTCGACGATTCAGGTCCTGAACCACCCAGTCATCCAATTGTTTATTGTTGGCCATTTCCCGATCATTCATACCGAGACCAACTACTTTGCTGTAATGACGATCCTGGGGAAGATGGCTGAAAAAACTGCTCATCAAATCGAGAATGGCGCCATTTTCAGGCAGAACTTCCCGATACAACTGGGTTACCGCGTCAATGGCAAAATTATCGATATGGCTGACAAAACGGGGAATACGATAAAAGTCTGCGTCGGGGGTTTCATCGTGACGACGGAAGGAGCTTTCTGTGAGACTGAATTTGTATTTTTTATCAAAGGCCATGACAGGGAGACTAAACCAGCACCTCTTCACCGTAAAGACGTCAATCTTCTGGCCAATTAAAGCGATCAAATAAACTCGAATCCTGAAGGCTCCAACTTGATCTTTTCCGCACTTGGAACTGTACTTCTTATTACCCTCATCCAAAGTAGGGGTATCGGCATGCCCCAGGAGATCACCATGCGTGATGGCCAACCGAAAGAGACGGTATTAGAAGTCAATCTCGTCGTACACCACTTGAAACTTAACCCCACGAACGAGGCGGATATCCAAAGTGCGCTCACGGAAATCAGCACCTGCTATCCCTGCGACAAGGTATGCTTCGATGCACAGCAACAGATACTCCACTTGGCCTACGACACATCAAAGC
>JBFICU010000124.1:0-5717 GCA_041581855.1 Porticoccus sp.
AATATTGTTGCCAACTGAAACCTGCAACCACATGCCAAGCAACACACTTTAAGGAACACAGATGAAAAAATTGAGCTGCCTGGTCATCACAGTTTTTCTGGCTGCCGCCACGATTACCGGGTGTGGCTGGCACCTGCGCGGTACCATGCAGGTCAACAATATTTCCAGTGTGCACATCAGTGCGGAGCAGCGTTACAACGATTTCTACAGCAGCCTCAGCAGATCGTTGAAAGCCAATAAGATTGCCGTTGTACAAAATGCCACTGAAGCCCAATACAGCATTGTCATTCTCGGCCAAAAAAGTGACCGCCGGACAGCATCGGTGAGTGTCAGCGCACGGGTTTCGGAATACCAGCTAACAGAAGAGGTGACGATCATGATACTTGCCCCAGACGGAAAACCGCTGCTGTCACGGACAACGTTCACCTCTGAGCGGGTGTTTGACTTTGACGAAAACGACGTCCAATCAAAAGAAGATGAGGCCAATCTGCTAAAACGTGAGATGAGAGACGACTTGGTTCGACAGGTTGTTTCCAGACTCAACAGTGTCGCGAATCGCCCCGCAACACCTGTGGCTCCGGCGGAGCAAGATGCGGCTACGAACTGAACAACTTACTGCACACTTATCACAGGGGCTACTAGCCCCTGTCTACCTGATCAGCGGTGACGAGCCGCTGCTGGCGCAGGAGGCTGCCGATGCCATTCGCATCGCCGCCCGCAACCAGGGCTTTAGCGAACGGGAGTTGCTGCACGCGGAGCCCGGTTTTGACTGGGATACAGTACTGACAGAGGCCAATAGCCTCTCCCTGTTCGCCGAAAAGAAAATAATTGAACTGCGCATCCCCAATGGCAAACCGGGCGACAAAGGCTCCAAGGTTTTGCAGGAATATGCGGCCAAACCCAGTCCCGACAATTTGCTCCTCGTCATCACCCCAAAACTCGAAAGTGCCGCTACCCGCAGCAAATGGGTAAAGACTATTGAAACGGCAGGCGTATTTATCCAGATATGGCCGGTGCCCCCGGAACAACTGGCAGCCTGGATTGGCAAGCGACTGCAACAGGCTGGTATCCAGGCGAGCCACCAAGCCGTGGAGATTCTGGCCGACCGAGTGGAGGGCAATCTGCTGGCCGCTGTTCAGGAAATCGAAAAATTAAAGTTGCTGCTTCCGGAAGATGAGGTGGACGCCGCCACCATGTCCACTGTCGTTGCCGACAGTGCGCGCTTCAATGTGTTCTCCCTGGTGGACAAGTCACTGGAAGGGGATGCTCAGGCCGCTTGCCGGACCCTGAGAGGCCTGCGTGATGAGGGCACTGAAGCCACCGTCATTCTATGGGCGCTGGCGCGGGAACTTCGCACCCTCATTAAGGCGAAGGAGGCATTGGCAGCAGGTGATCACCTGGACTGGGTATTAAAAAACATGGGAGTTTGGGAGAAACGTAAGGGGCTGGTAAAAATGGCTCTGAAGCGCCTTTCACCGAATCAGTTACAGCAGATGCTGCGTTTGGCCGGCGGCATTGACCGCGCCATCAAAGGTATGCGCACCGCCAACCTATGGGATGATTTGTGCACGCTGACACTGATGTTCTGTGGCACCCCTGTATTGGCCCCCACCAATTTGCGACAGGCTTTAAAGGATTAGCTGCAACAGCTGCCTGCACCAGGTTTACGTAAGGACCAAAGCAGCCCTACCACGAGACCCGCCAGATCGGCCACCGCATCCAGCCATTCCATGGACCGGTAGCCGGTCAGCCCCTGCAATAACTCAATAGCCCCGCCATACGCAAGCAGACCACCAAACAGGATGCCGCGGTTTTTCGGTTCGGGAAATGCTCGCCAACCAATCATGTACAGCAACATAAACGTGATGCCATGGAGCAGCTTGTCTTGTCCCGGCAACATCTGACCACCTGCAGACGGCAGCAACATTATCAACAACACCATACACAAACTACCGACAAAGCACCCTCGCCAAAGGTATCCAGCCATGCCGTTTTCTCCACTCAAAAATTTCAACACCTTCTCGCTTCCTAAAAACAAGAACAAGCCTGCCACTTCCGCCCATATATTACCGCACCGCACCACGCCAGAGTTTGTTTATACTCCCAGTGTATTGACTCATTGCTGCCTGAGGACTTCGCATGACCGACCAATCAGATAACGACAAGGATTCCGAAGAAGTCAGCGCAATGGAGGGACTCGGGGTTCTCCTCGACGGATGGAAGGAGCTCTCTACCTCGGCCCTGAAGTATGCTGCCGAAAAAACCCGCGACCAGGCGGCAAAAGTCATCAAACAGACACCGGAGCAGATGGAGCGAATGGGCAAGGCAGGCCGTTCTCTCCGGGATCTGCGTGAAGTCACCGGGCTCACGATTAATGAGCTGGCCCAGGCCATCGACCTCAAAGACACCGATTTGCTGAAATCTGTGGAGGAAGGCAAGGCCGCGCTACCCTTTGAAATCATCCTACGGCTGGCCTCTTTCTACTCCCGCAATGACCCCCTGCCCTTTATTCTGAAATATGTTCGTACTTACAGCCCACGAATTTCAGATTTACTGGAGAAAATTGGCCTCGACCGCCTGGCTATCACAGCTGAACGGGAAGTGCAGTTATTAAAGATTTACCGCAACCGGGACGCAGCTCGAAAACTGTCTGATGAAGGGTTTAAAAAGGTATTGGCATTTACTGATCAGGCATTTGAAATGGCGCTGCACTTTGTCGCTGCGCAAGAGCAATCGGGTGCACGGGCTGACGCGGAGCCTACACACCCGAAGACAGCGGGCGAAGACTAGCCCGCCTTAAGCACCGGCTTTTTTTCCAGGACAAACTCCTTCCCGGAAACCAGCGCGTTGAGCGCCTCCAGACGCTCGAGTGTCCCGACATCCCACCAAGTACCCCGATAAGTCTCTCCGGTGACATAGCCATCTCGGATACCACTGGCGAGCACGTCACGAATCGGGAAACGTTCGCTGGCCGACGTAAACAAGGCAAATATTTCTGGCCGCATCACACTAATACCACTGAAGGTAAAGGTAGCGTCGCCTTCGTTGGGGTAGCGCACACACTGCTGCGCGTCCAAGGCGAAGTCACCTACTGGGTGGTGATGAGGGTTGGGCACCAACACCAGATGGGCATCCATTTCTTCTGTCCACTCCCGCTCAACCAGCCCCTTTAACGGGTAATCGCTCCAGACATCTCCATTGATCAGCAAGAATGGTTCGCCACCTAATAGCGGCAGGGCACGGCGAATACCGCCCCCGGTTTCAAGGGGTTCACTTTCCCTTGACCACTTAATATGAACACCAAAACGAGAGCCATCACCCAGAAAAGACTCAATCTGATCGCCCAACCAGGAAGTATTAATCACCAACTCTCGCACACCGGCATCAACCAGTCGTTCCACGTGGTACTGGATCAGGGGTTTGTTGGCAATCTTTAACAGCGGTTTGGGCGTGTCATTGGTAAGAGGACGGAGGCGTTCGCCAAATCCGGCGGCCAAAATCATAGCTTTCATAGTGATTCCCTTTGCGAGTCACCGGCCTGCTGCCAAGGCTGATACCAACACTGCTCTAGCGCTGCAGGCAAAACCCGCTGCTCAAACCAGTATTTGAAGTCATGCAGCTCCGGATAGGAGTCCAGCTGTTCCAGGGTATAACGGATAACCAGTGGTAGGTCATTAAGGTAGCCCGCTTTGCCATCGCGAAGAAACAGGCGCGCGAAAATACCTAGTACCTTGATATGCCGCTGTAACCCCATCAGGTCAAACCAGCGAAGGAACTGCTTGTCGGACACCGGGGTAGCGATGCCGGCAGCCAATGCACGCCGGTAGTAATTCAGTGCCCGCCGGGAAACATCTGCAGCGGGCCATCGAATATAGCAGTCACGCAGCAGCGATACCAAGTCATATGTCAGTGGACCTGTGACCGCATCCTGAAAATCGATCACGCCAATATCGCCATTGTCCAACAACATCAGGTTTCGGGAGTGAAAATCCCGGTGCACCATCACCGTCGGCTGAGACAGGGCACTGTCCAGTAAATGCTCAAAGGTCTGATCCAACAATTGCTGCTCAGATGCACTGATTTCCAATCCCAGCAACCGACAGACAAACCATTCCGGAAACAATCGCATTTCATCCAGCAATCTGTGCCGATCATAGTGGGGAAGCACTGCCTCCGCGAGCGGAACCTGCTGGATGGCCAATAGCGCTGACTCTGCCCGCTGATAGAGGTCATCGACTGTTTGCGAATTCAGCAGGGGCAGCAGCAACTGGTCTCCAAAGTCTTCCAGCAACAAGTAACCCTGCTGATAATCCACCGCGTAAATAACAGGTGTATGAACCCCATGCCTCCTCAGCAATAACGCAATGTCGACAAAGGCTTTATTGTTTTCATGCTCCGGTGGTGCAGAAACCGCCAGCAACGTGGGTTCGCAATTCACCCTAAAATAGCAGCGAAAACCGGCATCGCCGTTGAGGGGTGACAGCGACGGCGGAGCGTTAGTCTTGTATCGATCAGGGAGGAATCTATCCACCCATTCAGAGAGGCTCGGGCCGACAGGCATATTTTGAGGAACACATGGAAAAAAGGCTGGTCATTCTACCCCAAACCCTCGCATGATGTCGCAGAATGGGTAAAATGTACCGTCGCGATAAAGCCACTGCACTCCCCGAGAGATCACGGATTATAAGAATGCCAACAAAACCGAGTCATATTCGCACCAGGCTCTTTCAAGCTGTGCGTTCTCAGTATGTACAAACCACCACCCTTTTTCTCTCTGGATTGCTGATTGCCGGCCCCGCCATGGCGGAAAATACAGATAATCATGTCCAGTGGGAATGCCGTGCCGAGGCTAATGGTGCGTGGGCCTGTGGCGAAAGAGTAATTCCCGGCAGGGTCTTTCCTCGCCCGCCGCGCCCCGAGCCCGTTGAAGCAGTTCCAGAAGACGACGGCCCTCAAGTACGACTGGCACGAAATCTGGACTGGGTTGAAGAGGAGGCTCTCAGCGATAAAGAGCGGGAGAAAATGGCTCCCGGATGTTGTGGCGCCTATATCGAGCCAGCTCGCGACTACCCAGAAGGCGATATGGATCCTTCAGATGCCCCCATGCGGGTAGCCTCAGAAACGACCGAGGTAGAGCAGGAAAACATCGCCCACCTGCGGGGCAAAGTTCAGCTGACGCAAGGTTTCCGACAGGTGCGCAGCCAAAATGCCACGGTAGACCAGAATGCTCGCACAGTAGATCTCGATGGCGATGTGCAGTTCCGCGAACCTGGACTGCTGCTCACCGGCGATCATGCCCAAATCAATATGGACACAAAAGACGTTACCGTCGACAACGCCAACTACCTGCTGCACGAGTCCAATGTGCGCGGCACCGCCGACCGCATGAACCGCATTGGTGATGTGTTCTATATCGATAACGCCACTTACACAACCTGCGAACCTGGAAGCAACGCCTGGCATCTGGTCAGCTCAAAAGTCGACATCAACCCGGAAACAGGTATCGCTCATGCCAGGCACGTTCGCCTGGAAGTGAAAGACATTCCCGTTCTATATGCTCCCTGGCTGCGCTTCCCGATCGACGAGCGTCGCGCATCGGGACTCCTGTTCCCAACATTCTCGTTTGGCGAAGATAACGGTTTTGATTTCGCGCAACCCATCTACCTGAACCTGGCACCTAATTACGATGCCACGATTACCCCCAGGTATCTTCAAGA
>JBFICU010000125.1:0-5713 GCA_041581855.1 Porticoccus sp.
AAACGCCGAGAGCACAAAGGTCATGTGGAGGACGACGTACCAAAGGATTTTGTCATTGCTGATTTCATGGGCATTCATGAATATCTTCAGCAGGTGGATGGAAGAAATCGCAACAATGGAAGCTGCCACCTTGTTTTTCAGGGAACTGGTATCCAGCTTACCCAGCCAGCTCAACTTGTCGCTTGACTCATCAATATCCAATTGCGACACAAAATTCTCATAACCAGAGAACATCACCATCACGATCAACCCACCGACCAGTGAGATATCAACCAGAGACAGCACCAGCAGAATAAGGTCCATCTCCGACATGCTCAGGATCATCGGTAGCGTGTGTATCACCTCGGCAAAAAACTTTATGCCAAGCGCCAACAGGGCAAAACTCAATCCAAAATAGATTGGAGCCAGCAACCAGCGACTGGCATACATCGTATTTTCAAACATCTTTTCCATTCTGACTTCCTTAGTGAAAACAACTTACGACTCAAGTCACCGATTTTATCTACTCAACCCGAACGGTGCGACCGGTAGAATCATTTATCCTGAACACAGCCCCAGCCCCTCGTCGCCTCCCCAAAAAAAAGGGCCATTAAAAAATGACCCCTTTGCTCTACATGTTGCTCGCTCAACTGGCTTTGTGACAGGGGCGAGAACATTTGATACAGCCATTAATATTTTCGAAAAACTTTTTCGCTTCACGAACAGCTGCCTGGCAGGTAGGAAAGTTACCCAATGCTTTCTGATCAACAGAATCAGGTAAGTCCGGACACCAAGTGCCCATATTGTGGACAATATGCTCTCCATTTTCATGTGGTTTTTTGTTCACGATATATCTAGCCATAGTACCCTTCATCATTTTATTGTTAGTCAATAACCACCGCATTAACATGTGGTTAATACAGCATTAACCGCGGATGAAACAGAAGCTGAAACAAGCCGCAGGCCGACTAAAACTATCTATTATTTAGCCACTTATCAACAAATAGCGGCCAATACTTGATGACATTTTTTTGGGCCTCAGTCAGTTTTTAAGCAGGTAAAAAATTGACTTGCGCCCCAAATTTTGAATTTCCAAATTGGGCATTTAGTTCACCAAAACATCCAGAACTAACCATGAACACATCAGATACAACCCCAGATCTCAACAAAAAACATCGCCATAAACATTGACCAATCATCTTTTAATTACTGAGCGCACTTATTCTTGCCAGCTCGAAGCCCACTGACTGACCAACAAGCTTTGGGAATCTTCCTCGGCTTAAAATATACTTAGCTCCCACAGACAATAATGATGCCTTAGCAAGAAGGAACCCCCATGCCCGGCTTACTCCCCGATACTGATCCCGATGGCTTGCTGGAATATTCGGTGGTCTTTACCGACCGCTCCCTGAATCACATGTCTCAGCGCTTTCAGGCGGTGATGAACGACATCTCCAGCACCCTGAAAAAGGTCTACAACGCCACGGCAGTGGTGGTGGTTCCCGGTGGAGGCACATACGGAATGGAGGCTGTAGCGCGGCAATTTGCCACCGGTAAAAAATGCCTGATTATTCGTAACGGCTGGTTCAGCTTCCGCTGGACCCAGATCCTTGAAACCGGCCATATCAGCGATGACACTATCGTCATGAAGGCCCGACCAGTGGATGATAGCCCGCAACCGGCATTGGCACCGGCCCCCATTGAGGAAGTGGTGGCTAGAATAAAAGCTGAAAAACCTGCGCTGGTATTCGCCCCCCACGTTGAAACCGCATCCGGAATGTTGCTGCCAGATGATTACATTCGTGCCGTAACGGATGCCTTGCATTCCGTGGGTGGCATGTTTGTCCTCGATTGCATCGCCTCAGGCACCCTGTGGGTGGATATGAAAGCCCTGGGTGTCGACATCCTGATTAGTGCACCCCAAAAAGGCTGGAGCGCCTCCCCTTGTAGCGCCCTGGTGATGCTCGGCGACGAGGCCCGCAAACGCATCGACAATACCGTCAGCAGCAGCTTTGCCTGTGACCTGCGCAAATGGCTGCAAATCATGGAAGCCTACGAGAATGGTGGTCATGCCTACCATGCCACCATGCCGACCGATGCATTGCTGAAGTTTCGCGACACCATGAAGGAAACCGAAGCCTACGGTTTCGATAAGGTGAAGGAAGAGCAATTGGAGCTCGGCCGACGGGCCCGGGCACTGCTGACCAGCAAAGGTTTCAAGAGTGTCGCCGCCGAGGGCTTTCAGGCCCCTGGCGTGGTCGTGAGCTATACCGAAGATGCAGACATCCACACTGGTAATAAATTTCTCGCCGAAGGACTGCAAATCGCCGCCGGCGTACCCCTACAATGTGACGAGCCAGAGGGCTTTCGTACATTCAGAATCGGGTTATTCGGTCTCGACAAACTGCACAACATTGATAGGACTATTGCCAATTTGAGCAAAGCACTCGAAAAGGTACTGGCATCCTGACCACAACCGGTCTATCACTTCGCATCAAGTTTAAGGACAGAACCTAAACTTGGTGTGAAGTGCTTAGAACGGGGGATGCCTTGACTGTCTTGATACCAGGCGAATTCTACCGTTAACAGCTTTTCTCACCGCCTTCAGCAAACCCCTAATGCCCTATTTCCAGCTTTACTTTAATTTTAGGGAAGCTATTTCCAGGGAAGCATTTTCTGCAGAACTTCATCGCCCTTCACATGGGAAAGAATCACACCTGCAATATGGACGGCAATGGCCGTTAGCAGAACCCAGGTTAGCCCTTCATGAATTTGACTGAATATGGCATTGATTTCCGGATCTTCCCAGCCGAGTTTGGGAAGTGGAATGCCAAAAAACTTTGTTTTGTACTTGGTAAAAGAGGAAGACAGGTAACCGGTCAGCGGCACCAATACCAGCAGGACATAAAATAAATAATGCACCCTGAGGGCAAGTTTCTGCGCAAACTCTCTATTTCCCAGGTTCAGCGGTGGTGGAGTATGGGAGAGACGCCAGATCAGACGTCCCAACAGCAGCAAAAATGCAATGATGCCAACAGACTTGTGCAGAGCAAACGCGTAGGTTCGCTCCGCACTGCCTTTAGCCAAATCCACCATGTACCAGCCCCAGCCGAATAGAAAGAACACGACAACAACATGGAGCCAGTGAAATAAAATAGCGGTCAGTGTATAGCGATCTTCCTTCACTGAATCGCTACTCCCCAGGGGCGGCTTTCTACGGCAATCTCAGCAAGAGGCTTCAGTGTTTCTATATCAATCACTGAGACACTATCTGAACGGCCATTAGCCACATACAGTTTCTTGCCTTCTGGATCGATCGCCATATTCCAGGGACGTTTACCCACCGGAATTTCAGCAATAACGTCGTTGGATTCCGTATCGATAACCGAGACAGAAGCATCTTTACCATTTGAAATAAAGACTCGCTTACCATTCGGGCTGACCGCAACACCATTGGAAAAAGTACCAGCTTTCACCGGGGTAATGACTTCATGCTTGGCCACATCAATAACATAAACCATGCTGGCAATCTCACAGGCCACATAGGCTCGACTGCTGTCCGGCAGAAAACCGATCCCTCTAGGCCGTTCACCCACCTCAATACTGTCTACCTGCTGGCGGGTTTCGAGATCAATGATATCGACTTTGTTAGTATTCTCCGCACTGACATACAGCCACTTTCCATCTGGACTAAAGACTACGTGTTCAGGATTTTCTCCCTTCACCGGTATTTCAACCAAACGCTGGAAGGTTTTGCCATCCAACAGGACAATACTGTTTAACTCTTCAACAGCAGCAGCAACCAGGCTTCCATCAGGTGACACACTGGCTCCTTCAGGCGATTTCCCCAGGTGTACCGTTTCAACCAGGACACGCTTGGCCGCATCAAAAACCAACAAATTTCCTGTCGTACCATCAGTGACCAATACATGCCCGTCAGCCAGTGGCGAAGTGGCGATACCCCTCGGTTTTTCGCCTGCTTTCAACGTATGGACCACCTTGTCTGTCGCAACGTCAATGATGCTGATGGAGCCGGACTGCTCGTTCGGAACGTAGGCAAAGGGAGCCGATATCGCGAACTGGGGCGCACAAAGGCATAACAACAACGGTCCAATGTATTTTTTCACTGTCTGCATTTCGTCTCTCCTGACTTCATAACTTTTTATATATAGTCGGACAACTGTCCCACTGGTAGTCAACCTATAGACATCACCATTTATGTTCTATTCCAAGATAAAACGATATGGGTTCTCCCGGAAAGTAGCGATCCCCACTAAAACTGGTGTAATCCGCTCTCTCGGCATATTCCTCATCAGTCAGGTTGATCACTCGGGCTGTTAGCTTCCACTGGCGAGCCAACTGCCAACTTGAGCGCAAATTCAGTAAGTCATGGCCGTCGTAGCGATGTTGATTTTCCGGGTCGGTGAAGTAATCTCCCTGGTTCAACCACTCTAATTCCACCCGGCCAGCGGGACTGAAGTTCCAACCGAGTCTCGCGCTACCAAAATGATGTGGTGCGGTATCCACATCATTGCCATCAATTTCGAAACCACCCGAAGTGCGGTCATCATTGTACTCATGCTCTGCATAACTGGCTGCCAATGCAAAATCAAATTGATCATTAAATTGATAAGCAAATGCGAGCTCTACCCCTTTAGAGCGAATCTCTCCATCAGCGACGTTAAAGAAATCGGAGTCACGAAAAATTTCATTGCGTTTTTTCATGGCGTAGAAAGCCACTTCATAGGAAAGTTTTTCCGCTTGTCCGCGAAAGCCTACCTCCGCGCTCAACAACTCTTCTGAATCAAGATGCGCCTTGACCTGGTCCCGTTCCAGACGATACAACTCGGTCGCCTGCGGTGCCCTGAATCCCTGGGCCAGATTTACATAGATCTGGTGACTCTCCGATAGGTCGTAGACCAGCCCCAACTTTGGAGACCAATTTTCAAATCTATTGTTGTCATCTTCCGGGCGACTATACCGGCAACCACCAAACCCACAGGGAACACCGTTCTCATCTGTTCTACCATCAAGCATACGATTGTCATATTCGTAGCGGACAAACTCGTAACGAAGACCTGCCGTGAGCGCCAGCCGCTCTGTCATTTGCCAGTTAGCGTGAATAAATGGCGCCGCCATCACGGCATCGACGTCATAATCGTAATGCCTCCCTTCCGGGATAGTAGCCACCAAAAAAGCGGATCCTTCAGTGGGCGCATCCTGACTTTGTTTCAGAAAGGCCTGGGTATATTCCACATCAAGACCGGTGATAATGGTCAGGTCATCCCTGATCATATTGTGATAGGCACTTTGGATACCAAAGCTTTTCTGACCATTTTCTTCTAAGGGATCGCCCGGCAGAAAGTGCTGAAGAAAGTTCATATCGGTATAACGTGCATAAGGCGTTATGGTCACGAAGGATTGATCACTCAACTGGTAATCTATCCGGCTGGACAAACGTGCAGTTTGGGAATCTCTATACGCTTCAGGATTGAGGTTGTCATCCCTCAAATGATCGTCCTTATAGGCATCCTTACCTTCTATATAGCCAGCCGTTTCCTGATTCAGATTCGTCATCGACAGTGTTGTGGTAACCGTCAGGTCTTCACCGGTAAAGCGGTGTTTGAACGTGAGTTTCTGCTGATCAAAACCGGAATCATCTCGATATCCCCCGTCATGACTCAACGACATATCCGCTCGAAAACCGTGGGCATCCTGAGTGCCTGAGGCGGAA
>JBFICU010000126.1:0-5657 GCA_041581855.1 Porticoccus sp.
TTTATTAGCGATGGCCGTGAACACTTTGAAAAGCTGGAAACCGGCTATCACACGGACATGGCCTCAGCAGCCAACCTGCCGCCTGAAAAAGTATCTAGCAAAACCGCCGTCTTTATTCTTCCCGACCAAGCCTGGGCGCGCAGAGTCAGTGGTGTTTTCAGCAACGATCTCACCAACCAGCACCCAGATCGCGCCCACGCCGTGCTAACAGAAAAGAGCAACGGTAACTATTTGGTCAGCGTACGCGCACCACTCAACAACCGCCGGGGCGCTGCAGAGTTGTGTCGCGGCTTCCCGACAGGTGGTGGCCGCGAAGCCGCAGCGGGCATCAATGATCTCCCTGCTGATCAGCTGAATGCATTCATCGATGCATTTGAAGCGAGTTATGGCATCAGCTAATTGCTGAAAAAGAACGGTTGCCAGCCGCTGCTGGGCTGGCTACCGTTAGGACATATAACTGACTGTGTCCACACCCGCCATGACAAAGCCAAACCAGACAAACCAGCTGCATGTCTCCCAAGACAACGGCTTACTCATCCTCCGGCTAAACCGCCCTGAAAAAAAGAATGCCCTGACAAAAGCCATGTATGCCGAACTGGCGGAGGCATTTCGTTCTGCGGCAACAGACGACGCCATTCGAGTGATACTGATCCACGGTGGCGATGACTTTTGTGCGGGTAATGATCTGCGGGACTTTCTGGAACAACCGGGCGATTTCCTGGGCTCGCCCGCAGGCGAATTCCTGCTCACCGTCGCCCATTTCAACAAGCCCATTGTCGCCGCGGTGGATGGTTATGCCGTGGGTATCGGCACCACTCTGCTGCTGCACTGCGATCTGGTTTACTGTACCGACCGCACTACCTTTATGCTGCCCTTCGTGAATCTCGGACTGGTGCCGGAATTTGCCGCCACCCTGTTGCTACCGCAAACGGCTGGCTATCGGCTGGCATCGGAACTGCTGCTGCTTGGTGAACCCTTTGATGCCGAGACCGCCATTCGTGCCGGATTGGTCAACGCTATCTGCAACAGCGATCAGTTACTGGACCACGCCCGGGCTGTTGCCCAGAAACTGGCCGAAAAACCTCAACAGGCCCTACAACAAACTCGTGAGCTGCTGCGCGCCAGACCGGAAGCCCTGCGCGAGCGGATTATCCGTGAAGCCAACATTTTCACCTCGTTACTGGAATCCGATGATGCAGTTACCGCCTTGCAAGCCATCCTGAACAGAAGTGACAAAAGCTGATGAAGTCGCTGATGAAAGAACTGCGCCAGCTGCTCGGCCCCGCAGGGGTTGTCGAAGAAGACATTGGCCAACGCCCCACTGATGGATGGGGCACTACTGGCTGTCTGGCACCCGCCATTCTGAGGCCCGCCAATACCCGGGAACTGAGCGAGGTGATGAAACGTTGCTCCGCTGCCGGTCAGAAAGTCGTCACCCACGGTGGCTGTACCAATATGACCAGGGGATGTGAAGCCTCTAGCCAAGAGCTGGTGATTTCTCTGGAACGAATGACGGCCATCGAGTCAGTTGATATCGCCAATCGCACCATGACTGTACAAGCTGGCGTTCCCCTTGAAGTCGTACAGCAACGGGCCGAAGCCGAGGGGCTGTTTTTTGCCCTGGACTTGGGCGCGCGTGGCAGCGCCACCATTGGCGGCAATATCGCCACCAATGCCGGAGGCAACCAGGTGATTCGCTACGGCATGACGCGGGAGCAGGTATTGGGGTTGGAGGTGGTGCTGGCAGATGGCCGCATTCTCAGTTCCATGAACCAGATGCTGAAAAACAATGCCGGCTTCGACCTTAAGCAACTGTTCATTGGCAGCGAAGGGACCCTTGGTATCATCACCCGCGCAGTCTTGCGACTTCGCCCTCTCCTGCCAGTGGCGACAACAGCACTCGTCGCCACAGACCATTTCCACAATATGCCCAAACTACTCAGCTATATAGAGCGTGCTCTTGGCGGCAAATTAAGTGCTTTCGAAACCCTATGGCAGAGCTACTACCGCATTGCCTGTGGCGGAGAATATAAAGGCCCGGCGCCCTTATCTGAGGACTACCCATTCTACGTACTACTGGAAAGCAGCGGCATTGATCAGGACACAGATCGGAAGCTATTACTGGACGCACTACAGGAAGCTCTGACACAAGGCTTAATCTGTGATGCCGTGTTGGCAGAAACCGGTCAGCAGCAACAAGCCCTCTGGGCAATTCGCGACAATATCCCATCTCTTCAGCCCTTCCAGCCGATTATCCTCTTTGACATCAGCCTGCCCATTAGCGAGATGGAAGGCTATCTTGCCGACATGGAGCAGAATATCAAGGCTATCGATAGCAACTTATTTATCGCCACATTGGGGCATCTGGGCGACGGCAATCTGCATGTAGCGGTTGAACTGGGCAGCGACTCAGAGGAGCGTCGCCAAGCTGTGGAATTGGCCGTTTACCAGCCGTTAGAACAGCGACAGGGATCCATTTCCGGGGAGCATGACATAGGCTTGGAGAAAAAACCCTACCTGCATCTTTGCCGCAACGAAGTCGAAATACAGTTAATGAAACAGTTAAAGGAAATGCTAGACCCGCAATGCCTGCTCAACTGTGGCAAAGTAATCTAAGTACCTAGCGAACCGGCATCCTAAAGCGGTATTCCCGGTAGGTAAAAATGGCCCCGTCAGGGGTCACCTGCTCCAGCACAAGACCAGGGGAAATTTCACTGCCTTCCCGGCGCACAATGCCATTGATCTTGACCATTCTCCGTTCCGGATTGGGCGAATAAAGATGCACGGAGTATTTCACACCTGCCACAGCTTGCTGCACGTCATAGGGCAGCTCACGGTAGTGGGGGATTCTCTCCGGCTCCGGTGATTCCGGCACGGCCTCAGTGTCGGAGGAAATGTCTGCGGGCAGAGTCACAACAGGTGTCACAGCGGGCTTGGCGTTTGCAGTCTCCGGCTCTATAGCATCAACACTCACCTTGCCGACTACAGCATCGACAGCAGTAACCGAATCTGCTGGCATTTCAACCTGCTTTGCGGCAACAGCACTATCCGCAGAGGCGGCTTGAACCGTCGCTGGCTGTGTTTTTTCGACAACCACTACAGGTTGTGGGATCGATGGTTGTGGCAGACTAACTGCAGCTTCAACTGCGGGAGTATCTTCAGCTGCAGGAGCAACCTGCTCCACGAGATTCTCTTCTACCTCCGGTGCCATTTGCTGAATGACCGGCGAAGGCGGAAGACTGGCCTCCTGAGCAACTTCATTTTCTACTTGGCCAACTGGCGAGGATATCTCCTGAGACACTTGGGGACTCGAGATAATCGCCTCTTGCTCTGCCACCTCGGCAATCATTGGCGGCCGCTGAGACCGCTGTCCGGCATACCACCAGCCAGCTGCACTGGCCATCAGCACCAGCAGTAATATCACCCACACCAGAGGAGCACGTCCTGACTTCTTGTGTTCAACCTCGGGGGCAGCATGCACGGTCATAATATCCGGCACACGCTGCTCATCCCGGCTGCGCTGGGATTCCTTGAGAGCTTCCAGGATATAGGACATGGATTATTCCTTAGCCGATTCAGTCAGCCGCGGCAATTCGGCACCAGATGCGTTATTAAGCGCAATAACCGTTCTCGGGCCCACCACCCCATCGGGGATTAGACCATTACTACGCTGGAACAGTTTTACCCGCTGTTCGAGTTGTTCATCAAAATTGCGAGAAACTGCATCCCCATCGATTGTCTCACCCAATTGTTGCAGTAGCCAGACAACTGCCGTACCAGAAGCACCTACTGCCAGAGGACGCGTATACCCCGGAGGCAGTTGCCAAAGCACCTGGTATTCGCCATACCACCACTGAGACAAGGACGTGAGCGGAACACGCTTCAGCTCACCGCCGAGGACTAAAATAACATCGGACTCACTCACCCCAATCAAAGCGGCATCGTAGGAGCGCCCCGCTCCATCATAAAGTGTCAATAAAGATGGTCTATCCAATTGCAGCAACATCGGCAAATTTCCCTGCCCGTTCATACAGCCCAACTGACGAGAGGCAGCATACTGACAGGGCTCGACTCCTGCCTTAGGCAGATACTCGATGTTCCAGCGGCGAAACAGCGCGTTATATGCAGAGAGCGTCAAGGCATCACGGGAAAGCTGCTCCGGAAAAGTAAACGGCTGCACTGGCACAGCAGGTGATATTGCGGGTTCTTCCACCGCCACAGCATTAAGTTCTGTCGGTGTTTCAAGCGTCTTCATTTCTTCCTTGACTACCGGCGGCGGGGTCTCCCGCTCCGGTGCTGATGCCGCATCCACACTCTCCGGATAGTCTGCAGCAACTTCTGCCTGTGGAGAATCATTTTGGGACTCGGTTATTTCAGCCGAATCAGTAACGGCAATGTCCACAATAGGGGCAGCGACGGAAACCAGTGCCTCCTCTGCAGATTGGACTGGTTCAACTGAAGACAATATCTGGCTGGCTGGCGCCACATCTCGAAAATAATAAGTGGCCCAAAAAGCAACTGCAGCGAGACTAATCGCCACTACTCCCCATAACCAGAGAACCGAAACAGCAGCACCACGTTTGACATCACGGCCCAGCACTTCGGTAGCAGCATCTTCAAGCACCGAGCGGTCAACCTCATGCCTCTTCGAGGTATAAGTGCCTAGCAATGCTCGGTCGCAAATAATATTGATCAACCGTGGCACCCCACCCGTTAACCGCCACAGCTGATTAAGGCTATCGTCTCGAAATAACTCTCGTTTGGCACCCGCCACGATCAAGCGGTGCCTGACGTAGGCGGCAACTTCTGATTTCGAAAGAGGCCCCAAGTGGAAACGGGCAGTAATCCGCTGGGCCATCTGCTGCATTTCCGGCAAGGCGATCTTGTCCCGCAGTTCAGGCTGCCCCACCAGCATAATCTGCAAGAGTTTTTTCTCGCGGGTTTCCAGATTAGTGAGTAATCGCAGGTGTTCGATTAATTCAGTACTCAGATTTTGAGCCTCATCCACCATCAGCACGGTATTGCGCCCTTTGCTATGCGCTTCCAAAAGGTAATGGTGAATCAGGTCGATATAATGTTTAAGGCTGGTGTCGTTGCCGGGATAGCTGATATCCAGCTCATCACAGAAGGTGGCAAGAAATTCCCAAGGTTCAAGCTTGGGATTGAGTATGTAGGCAACATCCGTATTCGCGGGCAACTGCTCCAACAAGCATTGGCAGACCGTCGTTTTACCCGCACCTATCTCGCCGGTCAGCAGCACGAAGCCACCATTACTACTGACGCCATACAGCAAATGGGCCAGGGCCTCCCGGTGGTTCTGTGTCAAATACAGATAACGCGGGTCGGGCGAGATTGAAAATGGTGCTTCCTGGAGATCGAAGTAGGATTCGTAGTACATAACAGGGCCCCTGACCCCCAAGTCTAGTCCCTTGCGCGAAGAGAGAATAGCCTAACCCAATAAATAGCCTACCGATGCAACGACATCAACGCAGGAAATAGATTTTCTAGCAGAAATCTGGCCATTATTTCCGCAGCCATCTACGAAAATCACCCTCCATGCCACTTATTCCACCTTTATAGTGAACAGCAATATAATCTGCAACATCGAGAGAAACACATTTTTGTGCCGCCAACTCGTTGAGGAATGGATGGGAAAA
>JBFICU010000127.1:0-5614 GCA_041581855.1 Porticoccus sp.
GAAAAAGATTACATGGCAAGCCTCATCAAAATTGACCGATCAGCGACGCTCGGTTAGTGTTGCGGCTTGATTGCTGGAGTAATAAACGTGGCAACGCGCAAAAAAGCAGTGGACTTCGAACAAAAGCTTAACCAGTTGGAAGCACTGGTTAATGAGATGGAAAAAGGCTCACTAACCCTGGAAGAATCCCTCAAAGCCTTTGAAGAGGGAATTAAAATCACGCGCGAGTGCCAGCAGGCACTTAAAGATGCCGAACTGAAGGTTGACATGCTCACCCGCAGCGCTGAAGAACCCAGCGAATTCAATACCGAGAACGACTAATGCCCGCCATGTCATTCGAGGACTTTGTAGCGTCAGCCAGGCTACGTGTGGATAACTACCTGGATCAAGTGCTTCCTGCGGCTGCAGCATCTGAAAAAAACCTCCAGGCTGCCATCCGCTACAGTGTATTTAACGGCGGCAAACGTGTTCGCCCGGTGTTAGCCTACGCAGCGGCGCAAGCCGTTGGCGAGATAACCCGGTCAACCGATGGCGTCGCAGCCGCAGTGGAAATGATCCACGCCTACTCGCTGATCCACGATGATCTCCCGGCTATGGACGATGACCATCTGCGACGCGGCAAACCCACCTGCCATATAGCATTTGACGAGGCTACGGCCATTCTCGCTGGGGATGCGCTGCAAACGCTGGCTTTTGAGCAACTGCTAAACGTTCATGAGCACGCCCCTCATCTGGCTCTGCGTCAGTTAGCGATTCTGTGCAAAGCCTCCGGCCCCGAAGGAATGGTGCTAGGCCAGGCACTGGATATCTCCGCTGTGGACCGAACGCTGACCCTGGAAGAATTAGAGCAGGTTCACCGTCACAAGACTGGCGCAATGATCAATGCCAGCATTCTCATGGGCGCCATCACTGCCGGGGCCAACGATGAACAACTGGATGCCCTGAATCGTTATGGAGAAGCCATTGGCCTCGCCTTCCAGGTCCAGGACGATATTCTTGATGTCACTGGCACCACTGAAGTGATCGGGAAACAACAGGGCGCTGACATGGCCCTCAACAAACCCACCTATGTAACCCTGCTGGGACTCAACGGCGCTAAGGAAAAAGCGCGGGAACTGCACAATGCCGCCTTGGAGGCATTGCACGAGTTTGATGAGCGTGCCGACCAACTGCGCTCCATCGCCAATTACATCATCAGCCGGGGCCACTAGCTCCGGAGGGTTTTTCGCCCGCCACGGGAGTCTCTCCGGCCATTTTGGTGTAAGATTGCCCCCTTTGCGTTCAGTCGATCCCGCATGGCAAAAACCTTCAATGACATACCGCTGACCCGCCCGGATACCCCGTTGCTGGACAGTATTGATCACCCGTTTCACCTCCGTGAACTGGATGATGATCAATTGCCTTTGCTTGCGGACGAACTGCGGGCCTACCTGCTCTATAGTGTCGGCAAGAGCGGTGGTCATTTTGGGGCCGGATTAGGTACTGTTGAGCTGACCATTGCCCTGCACCACGTCTTCAACACCCCCCACGACCGCCTGGTATGGGATGTTGGCCACCAAGCCTACCCCCATAAAATTCTCACTGGCCGCCGGGAGATGATGCCGAGCATCCGACAGGCTGGGGGGCTATCCGCCTTTCCCAACCGGGATGAAAGCGAATACGACACCTTTGGGGTTGGCCATTCCAGCACCTCTATCAGCGCCGCCCTTGGTATGGCTCTCGGTTCCGCCATGAAGGGCGAACAGCGGGATGTGGTGGCAGTGATCGGCGACGGTGCCATGACGGCGGGAATGGCCTTCGAGGCACTCAACCACGCTGCACACACCGACGCCAATCTACTGGTGGTTCTGAACGACAATAACATGTCGATATCCCACAATGTGGGGGGACTCGCCACCTATTTCTCAAAAATCTGGTCCAGCCGCTTTTACAACTCTATCCGTGAAGGTGGCAAAAAAGTCCTGCGTTCAGTGCCTTCTGCTGCCAGCTTTGTGCGCAAGACCGAAGAGCACCTGAAAGCGATGGTGGCACCGGGCATCGTGTTCGAGGAGTTGGGGTTCAACTACATAGGCCCGATTGATGGCCATAACCTTCCGCTGTTAGTGCAAACACTGCGCAACCTGAAACAACTGAGCGGACCAATCCTGCTGCACACCATCACCCGCAAAGGAAAAGGCTTTGGCCCAGCAGAGGCCGATCCTGTCGGCTACCACGCCCTCAACAAGATCGAGCCGAAAAATAAACCACAGGTTGCAGTGGCCAAATCACCTGCCGAGCTGACCCCACCAAAGGTCAAATACCAGCAGGTATTTGGCGACTGGTTGTGTGATATGGCGGAAAAAGACGCCCGTCTGGTGGGCATCACCCCGGCCATGTGTGAGGGTTCCGGCATGGTCGATTTTGCACAGCGTTTTGCTGATCGCTTTCACGACGTCGCCATTGCCGAACAACATGCGGTTACGCTGGCGGCCGGGCTGGCCTGTGAAGGCATAAAACCGGTAGTCGCTATCTACTCGACTTTCCTGCAACGCGCCTACGACCAGCTAATCCACGACGTAGCGTTGCAAAATCTTGATGTGCTATTTGGAATAGACCGCGCCGGGCTAGTAGGTGAAGATGGCCCCACCCATGCGGGCAGTTTTGACCTCACCTACCTGCGCTGTATTCCCAATATGGTGGTAATGACCCCCTCTGACGAAAACGAAACACGGCAGTTGCTGTATACCGGGTTTATTCACCAGGGACCTGCAGCCGTTCGCTATCCCCGCGGCACCGGGCCGGGTGTCGCGATCGAAAAATCGATGACGGCCCTACCCATCGGCAAAGGGCTTGTGAAACGGTCAGGCAGCCGTATTGCGATTCTCAACTTTGGCACACTGCTTCCCACAGCACTGCAGGCTGCTGACCAGCTCGGCGCCACGGTAGCGGACATGCGCTTTGTGAAACCTCTGGACACCGCACTGGTCGACCGGCTGGCATCCCAACACGAGCTTCTGGTGACACTGGAAGAAAACACAATACAGGGTGGCGCAGGCGCGGCAGTGAGCGAACACCTGGCCGACACTGGCATGGTGCTACCGGTCATGCACCTCGGTTTACCAGATCGTTTTGTCGACCATGGCAGTCATCAGCAGCAGCTTTCTGCGGTAGGACTCGATGCAGTCGGCATCCAACGAGCGATTGAGCAACGACTCGAAGAGATAAGCAGCGTACAAAACGCTGCCTCCTGAACCGCCCGATACAGTTTACAAGTCCTGCTTTCCAACCATGGCCAACAGATTGCGGCCTAGTTCCGCAGCGCCTCCAAGGCTCCAGCCGCCATCCACCGGCAATATTGCACCATTGATATAACTGGCGGCTCCAGAGGCGACAAACATCGCCGCCTGTGCAATATCCTCCGGGGTGCCCTGACGCCGAAGGGGTACAGACTTCGCGACCATGTCTGCACCCATCTTTCCCGGTGGCGCCAGCCGCTTCATGCCCTCGGTGCCAGCAATTGGCCCCGGCACCAGCGAATTAACCCGGATACCTGATGGCCCCCACTCCAGTGCTGCCGTACGGGTCAACATATCGACGCCCGCTTTAGCGGCGCAGACATGCGATTGCATCTCCATGGGGAGAAATGCCTGGGGCGCAGAAATGTTGATCACGCAGGCACCCGGCTTACGCAGGTAAGCATGACTGAATCGCAGTACATTAAATGTGCCCAGCAGATCAATATCCATCACGGCTTTAAATGCATTACTGGACATAGTCTGAATCGCTGCCGGGAAATTACCTGCCGCACCGGACACCAGCACATCAAAGAACCCTAACTCACGGTGAGCTTCCGCAAATACCACCTGAAGACGATCCGCATCACGTACATCCGCCGCATAGCCCAACACCTTGCCACCATATTGCCGCAACTCTGCCACAGCGCTATCGACCTTTTCCTGAGAACGGCTCAACACGGCAACACTGGCGCCCGCCTGAGCGAACCCCCGGGCAACCCCCAAATTGATGCCACTGGTGCCACCCGCTACAAAAACACTGCATCCGCGATAGTCAAAAGTGCACTGGCTCATGGGGCAATCCTCAGCCTGGTTGATGTGAGTGAGTTTTAACTGGTGATGAGAGCAACTGATCAATGGCCGCCATGACAGAGTAGAGAGCGCTGGCATCACAGCTCTGATCTCGGAAATATTCCTCTACCATGGGAGCGATGGCACAAGCAGTGGGTAACGGCGCAGAAACATCCACACGCTGTTGCATGCGGGGCAGAAAGATAAACTGTAACCACTCCACAAAGGTCAGAGTATCCACAGCAAATGGCTGGCTACTGGCCAGTGCCTCCGGACTCGGTGTGCGCTCTGACCACAACCCCATATCCCTTAACTGCTTTTCAAGCTGACACAGTTCCCGTGCCAGTTCCCGGTGTCTCTCCGTCACTCAGTCGCCCTCAAGACATGTTCGACAATGATACTAACGGGTTTCGCGGCGAAATGGGGGCAGATCATCAAGCATTTGCTGGCCGTAACGTTTACTGACTATTCGCCTATCGAGGATAGTGATACGCCCTGTATCCTGCTCCGTGCGGATTAACCGCCCGCAGGCCTGGTGCAAACGCAGTGAAGCATCCGGCAACATCAAATCCATAAAAGGATTGCCGCCCTGCTGTTCGAGCCAGTCGGACAGGGTTTGATACACCGGATCATCAGGCACGGCGAAAGGCAATTTGGCAATGACCACGTGACGGCAGTAATCCCCGGGAAAGTCCATGCCCTCGGCGAAACTGGCCAGCCCAAAAATGACACTGCCCTGCCCCTCGTCTATTGCAGCCCGGTGAAGGCGAACGATTTCCTGATTGGACCACTGCCCCTGCATGAGTACCGGTTCTTTGCATTCCGAAGGAAGGTTCTCATAGACCCGCTCCATCTGCCGCCGTGAGGCAAACAGTACCAGTGTCCCTTCCGACCAATTGACGATATCCGGCAGCGCGCTGATCAACGCCTCAGTGTGTGCCCGACTGTCTGCACCGTCAGCGCCGATATCCGGCACGGCGATTACACCAGCCTGCGCATAATCAAATGCTCCGGCCACCGCCGAATAGGACGTACCCTCGGGTAAGCCGCAGCGTTTAGTGAAATTATCAAATTTGCCAAGAGTTCGCAGTGTCGCAGAGGTAATGATCGCAGCATGACAGCGTTGCCACAGACTACCGCGAAAAATGCCGCCCGCATCGGTTGGCGAAGCGGCGACCCGGATATCCGGATTTCCACCCCCCTGTTCCAGTACCAGCCAGCGAGCATAGGGTGGTCCAGATTGCGGATCATCCTCACGGGCGTAGCACTGCCAGAGATGCAGAGCGCCTTCCACCCGCCCCTGCCAGATACCCACTTGCTGGAACAACTGCTCGAGGTCCACACGGGGCACGGGGAAATGAGGCTCGTCCATGGCTTCCCCAAGGCGATCGGAAAGCACTTCAATAGTTGTGGTCAACACGCCCAACCCCTGTACTAAGTGGCCTGCCAATTCACGAACATCATCGCCAGCATCGCCACCGGGGAAACACCAGCGAGGCTCCTCCTCACCGTCCGGCAGTTGATCGAAAAACTTTTCCAGCATCGGAAAA
>JBFICU010000128.1:0-5608 GCA_041581855.1 Porticoccus sp.
CACGCCACCAGCAATGGCAAAGTGACTTAACGGGTAAGAGTTAAAACTGTTTTTTACCCGCTCTAGCGCTTCAATCAATTCAGCATTACCCACCGCCAGACCAATTCTCAGTCCTGCCAGGGAGCGGGATTTTGACAACGTCTGGGTGACCAGAAGATTCGGGTAACGATCCACCAATGAAATAGCGGTTTCACCCCCAAAATCAATATAGGCCTCATCCACTACCACCACTGACTGTCGGTTGCGTTCCAGCAGCCACTGGATATCGGCGAGAGGTGTCAGAATGCCGGTGGGGGCATTGGGGTTAGGGAAGATGATACCGCCATTATCACGGTCGTAATCGGCCACACGGATACTGAAATCCTCAGCCAAAGGCACCCGCTCGAAAGGCACCTGATAGAGACCGCAGTAAACGGGATAAAAGCTGTAGGTGATATCCGGGAACAGGATCGGCAGACTGTGTTTCAGCAACCCCTGAAACACATGTGCCAGCACCTCATCGGAGCCATTGCCGAGAAACACCTGATCTGTTTCCACCTGGTAATAGTCCGCTACCGCTTTTTTTAACGCTGCGCCATTGGGGTCGGGATACAGACGAAGACTATCACCAGATACAGCAGCGATAGCATCCAGCACCTTTGGCGAAGGGCCATAGGGGTTCTCATTGGTATTGAGCTTGACCAGATTGGCCAGTTTTGGCTGCTCACCCGGCACATAGGGCTCAAGCTTGTGGACAATATCGCTCCAGAAAGGATTGCTCACGGCAGCCTCCTCAGTCCCGGATACGGTATTCGGCGGAGCGAGCGTGAGCCGTCAGGCTTTCTCCCCGAGCAAGGGTCGATGCCGTTTTCCCCAGCCTGGAAGCTCCCTCGGCGGAACACATAATGACCGAGCTGCGCTTCTGGAAATCATAAACACCCAACGGCGAAGAGAAACGGGCCGTCATAGAGGTGGGCAGCACATGGTTGGGACCGGCGCAATAGTCACCAAGGGCCTCGGCCGTGTAGCGACCCATGAAAATGGCACCGGCGTGACGAATACGCGGCAGCAGCGATTCAGGATCAGCCACCGACAACTCCAGATGCTCGGGAGCAATGCGATTAATCAGCATCACCGCTTCATCCATATCAGCCACCAAAACCAGCGCGCTGCGTTTTTCAAGGGCCGCGCGAATAATGGGCGCACGCTCCATCGTCGGCAGCAGCCGGTTGATACTGTCTGTGACGCACTCAAGAAATGCCTTGTCATGACTGACCAGAATTGCTTGGGCATCCTCATCGTGTTCGGCCTGTGAAAACAGATCCATGGCAATCCAGTCAGGGTCCGTCTGGCCATCACAAACCACCAGAATTTCTGACGGTCCGGCCACCATATCCAGGCCCACGGCACCAAACACCGCCCGTTTGGCCGTCGCCACATAGATATTGCCGGGGCCGACGATCTTGTCCACCCGCGGTACCGTCTCCGTGCCATAAGCAAGGGCGGCAACTGCCTGGGCTCCGCCTAACGTAAACACGCGGTCTACGCCAGCAATGGCAGCAGCCGCCAGAACCAGCGGGTTTAATTCCCCATCCGGCGCTGGCACCACCATAATGATCTCACTGACGCCAGCTACTTTGGCAGGCAGAGCATTCATCAGCACGGAAGACGGATAGCTGGCCTTGCCACCGGGGACATAGATTCCCACCCGATCCAGCGGTGTGATTTGCTGGCCCAGCAATGTGCCGTCCGCCTCTCGATAATTCCAGGATTCCTGATACTGGTGCTGGTGATAACGGCGGATACGCTCCGCCGCCAGTTCCAATGCCTCACGCTCACTGTCACTGATGGCTGCCAGGGCTTGAACCAGGGCGTCCGATGACATCTCCAATTCAGCCATCGCACTGACCTCACGGCGGTCAAAACGATTGGTATATTCTATCAGGGCCTGATCACCACTCTGGCGAACTGCTTCCAGTACCTCAGAGACAATACGCTCGACATTACTGTCCGACACAGATTCCCAAGCCAACAGTTGATCCAGACGGGAATCGAAGTCTTGGTCGGCCAGTGTCAGCCGTTTGATGTTAATAGGCTCGCTCATGTCTTATCCGGCCACCGCTTGGCGAAGGCTATCGATAATGCCCTGCAGTTGACGGTGCTTTACCTTCATCGCAGCTTTGTTGACGATCAGTCGTGAACTGATCTCGGCAATGGTCTCCCTAGCCTCAAGACCGTTGGCGCGCAGAGTGTTGCCAGTATCAACGATGTCGACGATCTCGTCCGCCAACGCCATGATAGGAGCCAACTCCATGGCACCGTATAGCTTGATGATATCTGCTTGCCTGCCCTGCTCAGCATAAAAGCGCCGGGCGATGTTCACATACTTGGTCGCCACCCGAATACGCCCCTGTGTAGTCGGCACGCCAGCCACGGTAGCGGTCATCATACGGCAGCGGGCAATCCCCAGATCCAGCGGCTCATAGAGGCCGTCGCCACCGTGCTCCAGCAGAGTATCTTTACCGGATACTCCCAGGTCAGCGGCGCCGAACTGCACATAGGTCGGCACGTCCGACCCCCTCAAGACCAGCAGCCGCACTCCTTCTCGGGAGGTATCAAACACCAGCTTACGGCTGGTTTTGATGTTCTCAACGGGTTCGATACCAGCTTGCGCCAATAGGGGCAGCGTCTCTTCGAGGATGCGGCCCTTGGTCAGGGCAATGGTAATCTGCATAGTACTCACATGGTTTTCCATAATGGGCTTAGCGACCTGGAATACGGCGGATATTAGCGCCCAACTGCTGAAACTTTTCTTCGATACATTCGTACCCGCGATCGATATGGTAAATGCGATCAACCAGGGTTTCCCCATCGGCTACCAAGCCTGCAATCACCAGGCTAGCTGAAGCACGCAGGTCTGATGCCATTACTGGTGCTGCTTTGAGTCGCTCCACGCCAGTGACAATGGCGGTGTTGCCTTCCAACATAATTTTCGCACCCATGCGATTCAACTCGTGGGCTTGCACCAAGCGATTTTCAAAAATAGTCTCAGTAATGGTCCCCACACCCTCTGCGACAGCATTAACTGTCGTCAGTTGGGCCTGCATATCCGTGGGAAAAGCCGGATAGGGCGCCGTTTTAAAATTTACCGCCTTGGGACGCCGCCCTTCCATATCCAACTCTATCCAGTCGGGTCCAAGAGTAATCTTGGCCCCCGCCTCCTCAAGCTTGAGTAACACGGCTTCCAGTATATGCGGATCAGTATCCTTCAGCTTGATATGGCCACGAGTCGCCACTGCTGCTGCCAGGTATGTGCCGGTCTCAATACGGTCAGGCATAATCCGATAACTGCCACGGTGGAGAGTGGCGACACCATCAATTGTCAGCGTAGACGTACCCACGCCGGTGATCTTCCCCCCCAGAGCATTGATGCAGTTGGCCAAGTCGACGACTTCCGGCTCGCGGGCAGCATTCTCGATAATTGTCCTACCTTCAGCCAGGGAAGCAGCCATAATGAGGTTTTCCGTAGCACCTACGGAGACCATATCCATCAGAATATGGGCGCCTTTCAAGCGCCCCTTGCTCTTGGCGTTAATATAGCCACCAGCAATATCAATCTCGGCACCCATCAGCTCCAGTCCGCGCAAATGCAGATCTACAGGGCGACTGCCAATTGCACAGCCACCAGGGAAAGAGACACTGGCCACACCAAATTTTGCAAGCATCGGCCCCAGCACCAGAATCGATGCGCGCATGGTTTTGACCAAATCATAGGGCGCCACATGGCTATGCAGCGTAGTCGCGTCCACCTCGACCTGCATCTTTTCGTTGAGCACCACCGTGACACCCAGGCAACCGAGCAGCTCAAACATGGTAGTGATGTCGTTGAGGTGCGGGATGTTAGACACCATCACCGGGCCATCAGCTAACAGGGTCGCCGCGAGAATAGGCAATGCCGAATTTTTCGCACCCGAAATGCGGATTTCCCCGGAAAGCGGGCCACCCCCGGAGATCAACAATTTATCCATTCAAGACCCTTGATGATCGGTTAGAAAAGGTAGGTATCTGGAAGACAGCCGGATTGGCAACCCAAGTTGCCAGTTACCATCAACCCTGCTCGTCGGGCGTAGAGGCATTAACATTCACCGCATGAATCGCCCCACCAGTGATCTGCTCGTGCAATACACCCAACACTTTTTGCTGGCGCTGCACTTTACGCAGTCCCTGAAAAATCTCTCCCACGACATGAATATTAAAGTCGTGTCCGTCGTAGTCGACGGCCACTTCACAATCAGGCAGCCCTGCCAACAACAGGGCCTTGACGTCATCCGGATTCATCGCTTGCATCAGGCCTCTGTTTCCACTTTGCTAGTCCAGCTATCAATCACCTGATCAATGTTTCCGCCGTACTTCTGGGCGCGCTGGGAAAACTGATTGCGGAACGTTTTACCCAGGTTGATACCATTGATTACCACGTTAGTGATTTTCCACTCGCCCTTTTGATTAAGCGCCATGGAGTAATAAAGGGGAAAAACACCGTCTACGCCACGAATCTCCTGCTGCACTGTAACCTTGCGCTGACCAGTCAAGTCTCCATTAGGTGGCAGCACAATAATCGTTTCATCGCCATAGGAAACCAGACCGCGCCCGTAAGTTTCAACCAGGTCGCGACGAAATGCTGACGCAAAACGCTGGAGCTGTTCATCCGTGGCCTGAGCTCTGTAAGGACCCATCACGTTATAGGCAAGCCAGCGAAAATCTACCGCCTTCCCTAGCAGGCAATCCAATTCAGAAAAAAATGGCTCTGGATCCTGATCAAAGGAATCACGATGTGCAGCAATCGATTTCAGTAGCTCACCAGTAATTGTTTCTACCATCTCGTGCGGAGACTGAACGGCTTGATCTGAAGCCTCACCTCCATTTTCAGCAATAGCAGCGCTTGCCATCACCAAAAAAAGGAGTGCCAAAACGCTCTGTTTCAATCTGCTGTACATCACAGATACCCTCTCTTTATTTAAGTAATACGAAGAACATCAACACACTCACTGATAGCGCTTGGACTGCCGCTTTGCCAACAAGTGCTGAAATTCGCCCGATAAAAAGGCATCCACTATACCATTGAGCCCTACTTTACGAAACACATCCTCCCCGCAGCTTCAGCCAGCCGCAGCAAGATTCTCACGCAGTGATTTTTTGCAAAGCCAATGCAATTAAGGCCACCAGACCTTACGACAAATGCAGGTTACCGCTATACTTGCGAAAATTTTTTAGGTAGAAAATGACCCATCATAATTTTGCAGAGGCGGCACGCCGCACCATCCGCCTGGAAGCTGAAGCCGTGAGTCTGCTAGAAGGGCGAATTGGGGAATCCTTTGATTGCGCTTGCCAGCTAGCATTGCAATGCAAAGGCCGCGTCATCGTCACGGGCATGGGGAAATCCGGCCATATTGGTCGCAAGATCGCGGCAAGCCTTGCCAGTACGGGCACTCCTTCTTTTTTTGTCCACCCAGGGGAGGCTAGCCACGGCGACCTTGGCATGATCACGAACATAGATGTCGTGCTTGCGCTCTCAAACTCGGGCACCACAGCAGAAGTCATTACACTACTACCGCTCATCAAACGCATGGGG
>JBFICU010000129.1:0-5532 GCA_041581855.1 Porticoccus sp.
AGGAGTGTGAGGATGGTGGAAAACATCAAGCCATTAACGATGGCGGCCGCCAGCTGTTGCCACCATGAAGCCAATTCACCACCCACCTCGATCTGTCGGTGCACAAAGTCCAGGCTGACGTTGCAAGCCAACGGCATCAGTCCTACGGCCGTCGTCACTGTCGTCAGTAATACCGGCCGCAGCCTCGTCATGGCGGCAAGGCGTGCCGCTTCCAGCGCTGAAATATTCGGCGTCTCACGACGGAGATGATTATAAGTATCGATTAATACAATGTTGTTATTCACCACAATGCCAGCCAAGGCGACAATGCCTATGCCGGACATCAGCACGCTCAAGGGCTGCTGCATAACCAGCAGACCGAGCATTACTCCCGCAGTGGACATCACCACAGAAGAGAGAATCAGGAATGCCTGATAGAAGCTGTTGAATTGCATTACCATCAGAATCAGCATCAGGAACAGTGCCATCAAAAAAGCCACGCCGAGGAATGCAATGGAATCCGCCTGCTCCTCGTTGGCACCGCGAAAATCAAGCCGGACAGCAGGATCAATCTGCTCCGTCTCGAGCCAGGCACGAATTTCCCTGACTTTATCATCCGGCAGCACGCCGTCTTCCGTATTGGCACGGACCATCAGCACTTCCATACGGTCGATGCGCTGGATACTGTCCACCCGCGGCTTGGCCAAACGGGTAACAAACGAACTCACCGGAACAGCACCGTTAGGTGTGGTTACCCGTAACTCGTCGAGTGCAAACAATCCCCTATCTGCTGCAGGGTAGCGAACGCGAATTTCCACTTCATCCTCTGCATCGTCGGGACGAAATTCGCCAATTTTGATACCGTTGGTGACCAACTGCACCATGTTGCCCACTTGCAGGGTATCGATGCCAAGCATGGCAGCTTCAGCACGATCCACCTCCAACTCCCATTCGATACCGGGCAGAGGTAGCGTATCGTCAACATCCAGCAACCCCGGCACCTCGTTCTCGAGGTGATAACGAAGGCGATGGGCGACATCACGCATGGCCTCGCGATCATTTGAAGAAAGTTGTATCTGGATATCCTTACCCACCGGCGGACCGCCCTGAACCGGCTCAGCAGAAACAATAATACCTGCCATATCGGCGGTATCCCGACGTATTTGAGCAAATATCTGATGACTACTGACGCCCCGGTCACTGGCGCGGTCCAGCTCCACGAGGATATTGCTGATCTGGTCCTTGGCGCGATCCAGGTTGGACCCAATACCGTTGCCCTGGCTGGCCGCATAAACGGCTTTCACATGTGGCACAGCCATCACACGGTGCTCTACTTCTGCAGAGAGCCGCGCGGTTTCTGCCACTGGCAAATTTCCTTGGGCGCGGACAGAGACAATGCCATAACGGTCTTCTGTCTCCACAAAAAACGACACGCCGCGTCCGAAGGTTCCGTACAGCAGGAAAATCACCACCAATAGCGTCACGACACCGCTAACGGTGACCACGGGGCTTGCCAGTGCTTTAGCAATGAAGCGTTCGTAGCTTCTACCTAAGGGGCCAAGATTGGCATCCTTCTCTTGTAGTTGACGGGCGTGCGATTCCGCCCCAGGAGCCGACCTCAATTTGCACGCAAATAGCACACCCAGTACTGGTACAAAAAACAGGGCATAGAGCAGAGACCAACTCAGTACGGCAAACACCGTCACCGGTAGGTAGGACATAAATTCACCGACAACGCCCGGCCACATCATCAACGGCAGGAATACTGCCAGCGTGGTGGCGGTGGAAGCCACGACCGGCAAAAACATACGGCGCACCGCTGCCACATAGGCCTCGCGCGGGGAGTAACCTTCCAGAACCTGCTGATCGGCATACTCCACCACCACAATGGCACCGTCGATCAGCATTCCCATAGCCAACAGCAGGCCGAAAATAACCATGAAGTTAAAGCTGTAACCAAGCAGGTAGGCAATGATGGTTGCCCCGAGCAGAGAGAACGGAATCCCCAGGCCTACCAATAGCGCCGACCGCATCCCCAGCGCAGCAACCACCACCACCATGACTAGCGCAATAGCGGTAAGAATGTTCCCCTGAAGCTCGTTGACCATCTGCAGTGCAAAATCGGAGGCATCAAAAATGTAGTCGATTTCAACACCTTGAGGTAGACGGTCAGATGCCGTTTCAACCACTTGCTTGACTGCTGCAACCGCCTTGATGGCATTGGCTTTATTCCGCTTGAACACCTCAATGGCCATGGCGCGACGACCATTGATATGACTGAAGCTGGAGCGATCCTTAAAAGTACGACGGATATCTGCCACATCTGCGAGAGTCACCACGCCATCAGCGTTGAACTTCACCGGCAGAGTAGTCACATCCGCACGGTCTTCAATGAGTCCCGGCACCTTAACCCCGAATCGACCGCGGGCTGTGTCGTACTCACCACTGGGAATCAGGAGATTGTTGGCGGAAACGGTTTTCAGCAACTCATCTGCCGTCAGGTTGTAGTGTTCGAGACGAGAGGGGTCAAGCAATACCTCTACTACCTCCTCCCTCTCACCAGCCAGATTCGCTTCGAGAATTTCTGGGAGGGCCTCAATTTCCTGACGCAGTTGACGGACGATCTTAAACAGCTCTCGTTCGGTCAACTGATCACCAGAGAAGGTAATGGCCACAGTTGGCTCCGGTGAAGCCGACAACTCTTTCACCACAGGTTCGTCTGTATCGTCGGGAAATTCGGCCTTAGCACGGTTTACCGCCTCACGAACATCTGCCAGAGCGGCATCGATGTCGATCTCCGGTTCAAATTCCACAATAGCGTAAGCGGAACCCTCTCGGGCCTGGGCCGTAAGTTCCTCAACACCATCGAGGGATTTCAGTTCGGTTTCTAACGGCTTAACCAGCAATCGATTGGCATCTTCGGGCGAAATGCCCTGATGGGTAACCACTACCATGACAAATGGCACGGTGACATTCGGGTTGAGATCGACGCTGATCCAGGAGCGGGCAAAGACACCGGCAATCAACACAAACAGCAATAAGGAAACCGTTGCCCTTGAATGACTGATCGCCCGTTCAAGAAAGTTCATGGTGTACGCTGATCCGTAGCTGACCGCACATCCTCTTCCGCTACCACTTGTTCACCTTGGGAAACGTATTCCTGTCCCACCGTAATAATGCGTACTTTGGGGGGCAGCCCGGTAACCCATATACCCTCCCCATCGTCACCGACCAGGGTCAACGCTACAAACTGAACCAGGTCGTGCTCATCAACAATTTTCAACCCGGCTTCCCCTGCGTCTCCCAACGCCAGTAACGCAGCAGGCACCCGATGAGCAAGCACATGATCCCCCGCTACTAATACCTGACTAGCAACACCGGAACGCAATTGGCCATCGGGGTTGGGTAGGGAAATTTCCATTTCATAAGTACGGGTCTGTGGATCAGCAAGGTGGCTGAGATAGACAACTGTTCCGCGCTCCTGCTGGCCGGTAGACAGTTTCACCTCTGCTTTACTACCAATGGAGACCTTGACCACTTCTCGTTCCGAGAGTCTGGCAACCACCTTCAGTGGATTGATCTCCACCAGGTCGGCACAGATGCTGGTGCGATCCATGTAGTCGCCGACTTCCACAGGACGATCATCGATAAAGCCCGCAAAGGGTGCCACAATACGGGTATTTGCAAAATTAATTTTTGTCTGTTCCAGCGTGGCACGCATGCTTTCCAGACGGGCTTTGGCCTGAGCAATAGCAGACTCGGATTGATAACCCTTCAGTTTCAATTTCAGGGCACCCTGATAGTCGATTTCCGCTTGGTCAACTGCCGTTTGGGCTTCAACAACCCGCTGGGGGCGGTCTTCCGCGGCCAGTTCACAGATTACGTCGCCCTCGGTGACTGCCTGCCCTTTAGCTGCAGGTACCGCTATCACCCGACCACTTATCTCGGCCTTCAACGTTACCTGTCTGTTAGGCGCTGTGCGCCCTCTGGCAACCACCTGCCGGGAATACTCATCTGCTTGACTCCACAGCACCCGCACTTTAGTCAGGTGTGAGGCTACAGCCTGTTGTTGAACCGGCTCATCGCTGCCATTGGATACTGCTCCACTAAGAAACCAGATAACGACTAGCGCTAAGGTAAGCAGCGCAATTTTCAAATTGGCATTCAAATTAGTTCTCCGCCAGGCTACGGCTGACACAATACAGGGTTTTCTGTATCAATGGGGCTATGGTAATCGAGCACCGGCCAGATTGAAAAGCTGCGGCCAAAAACCTCACTCGACAGGCTTGCCCGAGGCACTGGGTATGGGGCCCAACTGGGTATTGAGCTGTTGCAAACGCATGGCCAAAAACAGCGCATAATCCCGGTATGCCTTGAGTTCATCAGTGATGTCGCCACCGGCTTGATGGGGAATCAATTTAAAGGGCACCTTCGCCAGCTCGGAATTGGGAAAAGTGTTGCGGTACAATTCGACACGCCAACGAAGAATCTGCACTATCTGGCGATAGACAATCAACTTGGTCTCCATACCCATACCGCCGCTATCCCGAATCTGTGCCAAACTGGCAAAATTCATCGCGAAGACAATCACTTCACGCACATGATCCGGCACCACAATATCCATGGTCCTTTTTTCGCCAGTGATGACGGCAATCTCGCCAAATACTTCTCCGGAAATGAGTACCCCCATTACCCTACTGTGATCTGCCGGATCACAAACCAGCAACTCACCGCGCATCAAAAAGTAGAGCCAGGTGTCCTGATCTCCCTGACGTAGAAATGTTTCTCCAGGGGCTAGCGAATAAAGCCGTGCCTGCTGGACCATAGCCCGCATCTGCTGTGGGTCATGGCGGGCAATTTCCTTAAAAAAGTGCAGCGATGAAACCTTCTTCTCCAACTCATCTGTGGATAGTTGTGATGCTAGATTGACAGGCATGTTCCATTTCCTCCCTTTATTTCAGGATTATCCAGTCACAGCGAACGGATAGCCAGTTATACACACCAAATAACCCTTCAAGAGCCGGGGTGATGTAACCGATACGCAGTGTTACAGTAAGCCTAATGTCTTCTTTTTTTACTCGCGCACCCTAGCGCCATAATTCGTCCTGACCATCATGACTGTCGCCACGCTGAATTTTGACAATAGCTTTGCCCGCCTCGGTGAGGATTTCTACAGCCATGTCACCCCGAGTCCATTGCCAGCGCCCTGGCTGGTCAGTGCGAATCCGGCCGCAGGTGAGCTGCTCGGACTATCTGCCGAGGCACTGCAACAGACATGGTTTGTTGAATGGTGTAGCGGCAACCTACAGTTACCGGGTAGCGAGCCCTTAGCCATGGTGTATAGCGGTCACCAGTTCGGCTCTTACGTACCACAATTGGGGGACGGCAGAGGACTACTGCTGGGGGAAGTACAAGGACCGAAAGGAAAGTGGGATGTACACCTGAAGGGGGCGGGACAAACACCCTATTCCCGCTTCGGTGATGGCCGGGCTGTGTTGCGCTCCAGCATCCGTGAATATCTGTGCAGCGAAGCCATGCACGGACTAGGTATCG
>JBFICU010000130.1:0-5469 GCA_041581855.1 Porticoccus sp.
AGCGCCTCAAACACGATGAAGATTTCCCGGAATATGTAACCCGCTCGGAAACGCACAAGTTGCCACTGGGCATCCACTACTACCACAGCTCAGGACTGAGCACTTCGCTGACTGCCACCTATATCGATCAACAGGGAAGGTACGGAGATATCGTCGCGCCAATCAGACCGGGTAGTGATGAATTCTGGACAGTGGATCTGGCCGTTAACTACCGCCTACCGAAGCGCTATGGGTTTGTCACGATAGGTGCGGCCAACTTATTTGACGAGGAATTTAATTACTACGAGAACGACCTAAACAACGCCAGTATGCAACCGGAAAGCATGGTCTTTGCCAAGCTGACCCTAGCGCTGCCGTAACTTGATCAATAACTAGGAGAACACAGTATGTGGCACAAAACGATTACAACGGCCCTGATACTGATGGGGTCACTACTGTTGATGGCGGGGGTGGCAGAAGCCCGCTCTATCTCAGGCTGGGGCTGGACCTGCTGTAGCGCCATGGAGGGTGAAATTGACATGAAAGGGGTGCCCAATCCCAGCAGCAAACCTACTGTAGTACTTGCAGATGCAGCCCTCGGCACGATAGAGATACTCTGCAGGAACCCGGCCGACAATGGCGTGTTCAACGGTAATGCCTTTGATGCCATCGTCTCTGACTTCAAGATTGTTGACGACGCTGATCTTACCGGTAATGGTAAAGCCACTGTTTCTGTTTCTTATGACCTCGCTGGTTTCGAAGATCCAGCCTATTGTCCTAATGCCAACTGGGAAGTATTACCTGATTCTCCCTGGCTGCTGGATATGACTGTGTCACTGAAATGGTATTTCTGCACCGGCGACGACGACACCCCTTGTTACGATAATGGCGGCCTGACTATCGGCGACCAACCCATCGATTCGGCCACCCTGTATTGTGAAGTTCCCGAAGGTTATGTGCGCAGTGGCCCAGATAATGAGCCGCCATACGCACCGCCTCACGTGGAATATAACTGCACCATACTGGAGTAAAGCCAGGGCGACGGGTATTTCTAACGTTCCCTGTTGTTCTTTGCTTTAGGTGAGTTTGCTGACTCTCAATTACTTGGGAGTCGGTGAATTCAGTTGTTCAATCAGGAGCCTTATCGGCTTGGTCAAGCTTGTGGAGACCTGCACCATCACAGAGAGTGTGCGGGTCTGGCCACCTTTCCCTGACCCGCCAATCACTACCAATCTCCATTGATAAAAGCCCTTGTGGCATCTAGCCAAACTGCTATGACAAGGACCCAAGTATGAGTACCGATCTACTACTGAATTACCTCAATTCCCTGCACAAGGAATATTTGCAACTGGATGAGGGCGAAGTGGCTACCTATATACCCGAACTGGCAAAAGCCAACCCAGACTGGTTCGGTATTGCCATCGTGACCGTGGACGGACACGTTTACCAAGTTGGAGAAACCAAGCAATCGTTCACCATTCAATCTATTTCCAAAGTAATCACCTATGGAATTGGCCTTGAAGACTCAGGCGTCGATGCCGTTCTGAAAAAAATTGACGTCGAGCCATCGGGCGAAGCGTTCAACCAAATTAGCCTTGAACCGAATACTGGCCGCCCCAGAAACCCCATGATCAATGCCGGCGCTATCGCCTCAGTCGCCTTCGTGGAAGGTGAAACCATGGAGGAGAAACTGGCGAGGATACTGAGCACCTACCGGAATTTTCTCGGACATGACGCCAGTATTGATCAAGAGGTTTATCAATCTGAAAAAAGTACCGGTCACCGCAATCGCGCCATCGCCAACATGTTGCGCAATTACGACATTATTGAGCGCGATACTGACGACCTGTTGGACCTCTACTTCAAACAATGCTCAATTCTGGTCAATTGCCGGGACTTGGCCATGATTGCCGCTTCCCTCGCCAACAATGGTGTAAACCCCATCACCGGCGTACGGGGGATCCAGCGCGAATACGTTCCCAAGCTCCTGAGCGTAATGAGCTCCTGTGGCATGTATGATTTCTCGGGGGCTTGGGTATATGAAGTGGGCATGCCTGCAAAAAGTGGTGTGGCCGGCGGTGTTATGGCAGTTCTTCCCGGCCAACTCGGTATTGCCGTTTTCTCACCCAAACTGGACGAGCGCGGCAACAGCGTGAGAGGTATTGCTGTATGCAAACGTATTTCCAGTGATTTCGGCCTGCATATGTTCCATGCCGGCCGCACCACAGCCACATCCGTAATCCACTCCAGTTACGATGCGTCTGCCGTTACCTCCAAACGTTCACGCAACGTAAAACAGACCCAGATGCTTAACGACGAAGGCCATAGAATTCGTGTGCTCGAACTACAGGGCGACCTGATGTTTGCCTCCGCAGAAATTGTCGTCTCGGCATCAATACAAGAAGCGGCCACAGCCGATTACTTTATCGTGGATTTTCGCCGCATTGCCTCCATCAATGAGGGGGCAATGAACCTGCTTAGCTATCTGGTTGAACATATGGATAACAGTCAGAAAACGATCCTGTTCACCAATATTCGCGATCCTCACAATCTGGCCGCTGTCATACGAAAGAAAGTTCCGCACATCAGGGACTTGCCCCTACTAAAGCACAGCGATATCGATGCGGCTCTGGAGTGGTGTGAAGAACAGGTTCTCAACGGAATTTCCACCACAGAGCGGGAGGAAGTGGCGTTGTGTGAACAGGCATTTTGTACCGGTTTCACAGAAGAGGAATTACGTCATCTGGAAAACCTGCTGGAGCCGCTTACGTTTGAAAAGGACACCTGCATCTGCCGCGCTGGCGAACCTGCGAACGACCTTTATTTTATTATCTCCGGTCAGGTTAGCGTCACCGTATCCGTTGATTTTCGTCGGGAAGGCCGTATTACCAGCCTTTCTTCCGGATCCGCGTTTGGCGAAATGGGCTTATTGGATCACGGTCTACGCTCAGCAAATGTCGTTGCCGATACTCATCTCTCTTGCCTCCGTCTTCGTTACAGTGCACTGAAGGAAGAAAATAGTGAGATGGGGAGAAATGTACAGCTGAAACTGATCAGTAATATTGGCCGGGCCTTGACCCTGAAGTTACGGCAGGCCACGACAGAAATCCAGTCCTTGAAAAGTTGATAGTGATGATGGAAACACCCTGCTTTACAGCTGATTGTGGACATCATTGAACAAAGCAAGAAAGTATCGGTTAGCCATGCACGGTCCTTAACAATCAAGCAGGTAACTGCTATGCAACACAGTGTCAGATGTGAATTAAACAACGTCCTTCAGGAACGCTTCGCCGACCTATGGGAACGTTGTCTGTGTGATGGAATTACCGCACCATCTCGACATCCCTGGCACGAATTATGTGTCCATTACAGTGAACCCCACCGTTTTTATCACACCATCGACCATATCGCTTTTTGCTTACAGCAATTTGATCAGATCACTTGCCACCTGGAAAATCCCGATGAAGTTGAGATGGCGCTGTGGTTCCACGATGTCATCCACAGTCCGGGTAGAGACAACGAGCAACAAAGCCGGGAACTGTTTGCACAACTGGGCGTGGGCTGTTTCAGCGAGTCGTTTATCCACAACGTGGGGGAACTCATAATGACCACTACCCACAAATGTGCGCCCGGCTTAACTGACGCGGCGTATATTTGCGATATCGATCTATCCAGCCTTGGTGCACCCTGGGAAATTTTTCTTTCTGACAGCCGTGCCCTGCGCATGGAACAAAGCCATTACTCGGATGAGTGGTTTTACCAGGCTAAATTATGTTTCCTAAAATCATTGATGGCACGACCAAATATCTTTTACACGCGCTATTTTCAGACCAAATTTGAAAAATTGGCCCGACACAACATTCAGCAATATATATCCCGCATCGAACAAGAATACTTGTCCTATCACCCGTAACCAGATCGCCACGGCGCTATCAGTGCCCAGCAAAGTCCCCGGACTGTAACCCCACCCAAAAAAACCTATTGCTGAAAAGTGGAAAAACCTGGTTAAACCAGGCAGGCGACAACTTGGGAGTCGTTCTAGACTGGATGAAGGACTTCAGCGGAATTACCTGCTTTTACGGGCTAACCCAATTTCATGCTCATTTGGATCTTTCACCCCCGGTTGCACAGTTTCGGGAAATTGTTGCCTGTATTACTGATGGCGATTGTCCTGGTCGCCTGCACCACTGAGCCAGGTTTTCAGGCCTTTCCGCCGGGACCACTAAGTGATTGCCAGGATCTGTTCCGACAAACTGACCACACCATTGTCCAGGCCAGCACTCAGGACCACGGCCCCCGATCTATCGGGGGCTTCCCCTACCTGCGGGTCAATCGTTTCCTCTCCTCTTTCAGGAACGATTCAATGGACAGCGAACAGCAAGCCGTCTGGATAAAACGACTTGCAGCACTTGATGCCGAGTCCAGAACACTTGAGTTGCGAAATCTGGGACATGCCATTGCCGACCCGGATACCGCGAATCTCAACAGCCAACTCGACCAGTGCCGGGAATTACTGGTTTCAAAGCTGTTAACACAGCCGTCGCAAATTCAGCTGTTACGGCAACGGGCGGTAGTGGCCGATGATTACCTCAATAGCCGACGCATCGTCGGCCTGTACCCCCTATCCGCTCTGTTTGTCTCCCTCGGGATCAAGCGATGGCACAGCAGCGCCGAAAAACAATTCGATCTGCCGCTGACGGAAGTGCCGGTACGCGGGCAATTGATTCGTTGGGGCCATACAACCGACAGGAAATCTCCCTCGCCACTAGCCTTTGCCGAACGGGATCCCCTGAGCATCCCCTCTCTGACGCCGACAGAACAACAGCAGTTATTCCGCCGCCACACTCCTGTACGGGAAATCGATGTGGTCGATGACAATGACATGATAGGCACTCCACATTGGCGCAATGGCCCTGTTATCGACACAACCCAGGCAACCCAGTATCAATTGCTGTCCTACACCCGTTACGAGAACCTCATATTGGTGCAACTCAACTACGTTATCTGGTTCAAGTCGCGCCCCGGCAATGATATTTACGCGGGTCAAATAGATGGTCTCACCTGGCGCGTCACCCTCGGTCCGGACGGGGAACCATGGCTCTACGACAGCATCCATAATTGTGGCTGTTACCACCATTTCTTTCCCACGCAATACCTCCAACAGCGGCACGGGCACGATGGCGCGGAACCGCCGCTGGTTCCCCAACAGGCGCCGTCCCCACCGCTGGTAGTGCGACTGGAAAGCCGGCGCCACTTTATTCAGCGTGTCTACCATGACACCGGCGCCCGACCGGCGCGGCCCCTGGCTCAGGAGCAATACAATCTACTGCGCGCCCTGCCCACTCTTCGGGGACATCACAGCCTGTTCGGGCGCTACGGCCTGGTCGCGGGCAGTCAACGGCGGGAACGTTTCATACTGTGGCCGATGGGCATCCGCTCACCCGGGGCCATGCGCCAATGGGGACGCCATCCTGTCGCCTTTGTGGGACG
>JBFICU010000131.1:0-5415 GCA_041581855.1 Porticoccus sp.
GTGTTATGGCCAGCCTGTCGACGATGGCGGCACGAAGCTCGTCATCGGTATGGTTCAAAGGCAATTTGATGTCGCTGAGTCTTAACATGGTTTGATGCTTTATCGGTGTTGTACGGCAAGGGGCTGTTTTTAAAAGCGAAGGGCTCTAAAAGGGTAAGCACTGTTAACGGGTGCGATTATAGCGAAGAGCGGCAGCGCCGTGTGTTTATAGATTTAAAGTGTGGATTGAACGTATAGATTGGAAGCGAGGGGGCTTTTACCGGCTGGTCTGTCAGGATGCGCGGGCTGTCTGTTTAGTCCATTGGGCTGGGTTACTGATTTGACTGAGGTTGAAATATTAACCACTAGCCATCGCCGGTCATTAGCGGCCATACCTCGGGGAGTGTATTTCTGATCAGTCGACCGCGTTTTAACGTGACTCGTATCATTCGCTCTACGTTATCAAAAGGCAGTTCTGCCTCATCGCGCCAAACCACGGAGGCAGTGCCCGTCAGGTGCAGGGTGTGGCCCTGTTCAAAATCCATAAACAATAGCCCCACCCGCTGATCCATCGACAGGTTGCCGACGGTGTTGAAGAAGTTGTTGCCGGAGAAGTCGGGAATTAGCAGCCGCTGTTGTGCATCGAACTGGAGAAAGCCAGGTTCGCCGCCCCGGTGAGAGACGTCAATACCACGGTTGCGGGCCAGTTCACCGTCGTCAAAGGCGGTGGCGATAAAGAAGGTGTCCGCCGACCGGATGAGCTTCACTGCATGGTCTGTCCAGTTGGAGAACTGTTCGTGGCTGAAGTCGCCATAGTTGAGATTCGGCTCGGGCTGGCGGCGGGTAATGTACTTGGCGCAATTGCCAAAACTCTGAGTGATGCCAAGGCTGAGTGTGTCGCCGTCTGCTGCGGTGATGATGCCGTTGGCTCGGTTGCGGCGGCGGGTTTGCAGTTGGATGCCGAGCAACCCCAGGTGGCTGCCAGTTTTCAGGCTGGTGGCCAATGGGTCCTGAGGGGGCAGCGCCGCGTTGATACTCAGTTGGGTCGGGGTGGGTGAGTGGATAAAGCCGGGTTCGCCGAATAGGGCGGAGGCCCACAGATCACCAGCGTTATCTTCTGCACCCAGAATCAACATGGGCAGTTGTTCGAACAACTGCCGGTGTTGGTCTGGCATATGGTCACGAATCAGTTTTGATCCAAGTGGGGTAATTTTGTCGCTGGCACCGGCGCGAGCTTGTGCGGCTAGCTCGCCGGGGTGCCAGGGACTGGTTGGATCAATATCGGTGTCGATCTCTGTGCTCATGGGTTTGCCCAATTAGCTCGATGCTTCTACCAATCAGCCTGCGGCAAAGAACTCCACCCGCAATCCACCGGGAATGGTACAGATCATGTGGCGGGAATTGGATTGCCCCAGTGCTTCCGGGCTGAATTCGATCGCTACATCATCCAGATCAGACAACTGCCAATGCAATTTTTCCAGTGTGTCGGCATCTTTAACGGCCAGGGCGAAATGGTGCAGACCGATATTGTGGTGACGGTCGAACGGTATGGCACTGGCGGGTTCGAGTGCTTGCCATAGCGTCAGCATCACGGTGCCGTCACTGATGAAAATGGCGGGATAGTCGGGCACTTCGCCCACTACAGTAAAGCCCAGTTGCTTCTGGAAGAAATTGGCGGTCTTGTGAATATCTTCCACCGTTAACCCCAGATGGTGAATACCCTGAGTGGTAATGGCTGGTGTTGTCTGCCGGGTGGAGTCGAGTGCCTGGTTCATGGTGATGTCCTCATTGTCAGTTTAGCTTAGTAGTGAACAGATCTGTTCACTTGTTAAAAAGTGTAGGTGAACAGATCTGTTCATGTCAAGCGTGTGGCGATATAATCAGACATGATTTTTTGTGGAGGAGTGTCTAGCCATGCAACCACGCAGGCAGCACCTGATCGATACGGCTTATAAGCTGTTCAATGAACACGGTTACCACGCGACAGGTATTGACTGGATTCTCGCTGAATCCGGTGTTTCCAAGGCGACCTTGTATAAGCACTTCCGCAGTAAGGAGGAGTTGATCCTTGCGGTGTTACAGCAGCGTCACGCCTACTTTATGACGTTGCTGGAGGAGGCCGTCGCCAAGGCACAAAAAAATGGCCAACAACCGGTGTTAGTGATTTTTGATGTGCTGGATGCGTGGTTTGAGTCAGAGGGTTTTTTTGGTTGTAACTTTATCAAGGCCAGTGCCGAGTATGCGGCAGCAGGTGATGCGATCCATGAATTTGCCGCCCAGCATAAGCTTGATACGCAGCAGTTAATCAGGCGCAGCCTCGGCGAGTCAGCCGATGACACAATGGCGGCAGAATTGGCGCTGTTGTTTGACGGTGCGATTGTGGTTGCCCATACCCGTGGTGATCACGGCGCTGCCAAGCTGGCCAAAAAAATGGCCGAGCAATTATTGGCGGCCCACTAGTGTTAGAGCTGTACCCGGTATTTGTGTTGGGGCTTTGGCTTAATGGGATTGGCAGGCTGAATTGAACACTATGTTCGCCCGATGACAGCTCTCCGCACCAGCTAAGCCAGAGCGGAGAGTGGCTGTTTACAACGGTTGTATGACGACTTTGTTTTGTTTAAACAGCGGGATCAGTAAACGGTTGCGTTTGGTATCCACACCGAGGTCGGCGGGGGCATCCAGTGATTCCGTCATGGTGGTAAAGGTGCCATCCCGATTGTAAACGTAGATGGCGGAACCGCCCCAGCTGGAGATGGCGAACTGGCTGTCGTTCAACTTAACCAGTCCATCCAGGCCGCCATTGGGCGGGGTAGGCAGGGTGGTTACCTTTCCTGACGCATTCACACTGAAGAGTTCCCCCGAGCCAAAGGTCACCACCATCAGGCGATCATCGTCTTCCAATATGCCATTGGGGTGGCCCAGGTTTTTATCCTTGAGGACCAGCTCGTAGTTACCATTGGCTCTTACCTTGTAGATGGCATCGGTGTCGGAGGGGCCGAAGCCCTCGGCGTAACCGCTATCTGTAACGTACACGTAGCCGGCACATGCTGGGGTAATGCCGTTTAAAAATACGCTGCCTTCGATGGTGATGGAGGCCTTCTGCTTGCCGCTTGGCAACTCAAAGACATGTACCTGGTTGCGATCGGCAACAAACAGGTTATTTCCAGCGATGGCTGCGCCTTTGGGAGCGTGCAGGGTGGTGCCTTCTTTTGCTCCGTCTATCCATTTCAGATCAATAACGGTGCCATCTGGACTGAGTTTTGAAATAAACCCGTTTCCATCTGCGTCAAAAGGGCTGCCATTGATGTTGGTGACCAGATAGACATCCTCGGCGGCGTAGTATTCGACAGACTCTGGTGTGGCGAAGCCAACTTCCTCTACCACAATCGCTGCGTTGCCTTCTTCGGCGAGTAGGTTTAGTGGCCAACAAACAGCCAACATTAAACAGATGAGGCCCTTTACTTTACTTGCCGTGTTCATGGGATCTCCTTGGTGGTCTAAGGGTACTTGGGTAGTGGCCTGCCGCCGGAGCATGGGTATTGCCGGACGACAGGACACTCTGAGTGGAGAGGTTATTCTGCAGTTGTCGGGTCGATGATGGATTTGACTTCGGAGACAACGTTGGCAGGAAATCCACCTTGTTGGGCGTGTGCGAGTACCGCTTCTTTGTTTGGTGCAATGTAGACACAGTAGACTTTATCGTCGGTCACATAGCTTTGAACCCACTGAATTTGCGGGCCCATTTCACTCAGTACGCCACAGGACTTCTGTGAGATGGCATGCAGATCCTGAGGTGACAGGTTTCCTGCTCCGGGGATTTCTCTTTCGATCACATACTTTGGCATGTTGGGCTCCTTTTCGGTTTGAATCGACAAACTATCTTGTCGGTAGTTGTTATCCCTTAACGATCAACAACCAGCGCGAACGAGGCGTGGATGGGAAGCATGTATTGTCTCTTGCGCGTTGCGGGTCGTTGACCTGTTATTTTTTTAGTCTTGCATTCGAAGCCATTCGTTCTGAACGGCTACTCCTAGAATAGAACACCAGGAGGCAACAAGGTTCATTTGACGAGTACTTTATCAGTCTTGCCGCCCTGGGTGTGCGTCGAGAGAGGTGTATCTATTTAGCACTCTGCGAAAAGAAAACTGATCTGGATGGTAGGGGTTTATGCAGACGGTTGTGGTAAATTTTCTGTGAAATATGTCCTGATATTTCATGGAGATAAATGATTGGATGAATCGCCTGCGATAGGCGACATATAGGAAATATTAATAATAAACAGGAGTAGAGCATGTCGTTATCAGTAATAGGTGCCGGGTTTGGACGCACGGGCACGATGTCTATCAAGAAAGCTCTGGAGCAATTGGGGCTGGGACCTTGTCATCATATGGAAGAGGTCGTTAAAAACCCACAGCAGCTACCGTTTTGGCAAAAAGCGGCAGCGGGCGAGTCGCTAAACTGGAACGAGGTTTTCGAGGGATATAACTGCTCGGTTGACTGGCCAAGTGGACATTACTGGAAGGAGCTGGCGGAGTTCTATCCCGAGGCAAAGATACTGTTGAGCGTTCGGCCACCCGAGCGTTGGTGGGATAGCTTTTCGGGTACGATTAAAAAGCTTTTGGAAATGAAGGATGAGATTCCTGAAGAGTATCCCCGTGCTGTTCTTACGATGGCAGATGAGCTGATTACGCAGCAGACGTTCGGGGGGAGTGCGGACAGAGAAACAGTGCTGGCTGCGTTTCAACATAGGATTGATGAGGTGAAGCGAGTGATCCCCAAAGACCGTTTGCTGGTTTTTGACGTGACCCAGGGCTGGGAGCCGCTATGTGAGTTTTTGGGTGTTCCGGTTCCCGAAGGCGATTTCCCGCGCTGCAATGACAAAGTGGAATTTTGGGATGTGTTCAGTGGTGGCGCAAAAGCCTAGAAAACGGACTGCTTAAACAGCCTCTGGGTGCTGACGATTATTGCCACACCACACGCGAAATCGTCGCTCCAGAGGAACCCTTCGCACTGATCTGCTAAGCTGTGTCCCCTAAAAAATGGTGAGGCATTACCCTTCGCCCGAACACAGTAAGACATGGTGGTAAAGAGATGGAGTACGAAGAAGTAAAAGCCCTGCGTGAGCAGTGGGGTGGAAAACCCTGTGATCATCCTGAATTTACGGATGAAATTCTGTTTGGCTCGAAGACCGGTGATTTTGTCTGTACGCAATGTGGTGAATCGTTCACCAAGCGTCAACGAGACCAGTTGAACCGTAAGGGGACGAACCCCAAGTTGGTGCAGCTTAAGGAGCGGAACCAGATGCTAAAAGAGCGGATTGATATCCTGGCGGGTCGTAAGGATAAGCTCGACGCACTGGCTAATGCCGCTAATGGACATTCTGAGCTGGACGCTACGCTACTGGAACAACTTTGCCTGATAAAGCTTATGGATGAA
>JBFICU010000132.1:0-5411 GCA_041581855.1 Porticoccus sp.
ATCTGCAACGATGGCAGCCATTTTGCCGATATCATCATAACGAATGCCAATAGTTTCGTAGATCCGGCGATTGTGCATACGCGACGGATTTTCCACCGAGATACTGTTAAATACAGCGTTGGGTATATACAGCGGTCGTTTGTCGAAGGTGCGAATGCGGGTCAGGCGCCATCCTATATCTTCAACTGTTCCTTCAATTTCCTTGTCCGGTGAACGCACCCAGTCACCCACCTTAAAAGGACGATCCAGGTAAATCATCAGGCCCCCAAAGAAGTTGGCCAGCAAATCCTTGGCGGCAAAGCCCACCGCCAGCCCACCGATACCACCAAACGCCAGCACCCCGGAGATACTGTATCCGAAGGCCTGCATGGCGATCAGAACAGCCGTGATAATCACTGACGCCCGCAGCAATTTGCCCATGGCCTTGACGGTGGTTTCATCCATGGGCTCAGCCATGTACTCAGGATGTACCAGGTTCCGCTCGATACGTTTAATCAGGTTTACCAGAAACAGTGCACCGAGAAAAATAACCGCCACGCGATTAACTGGAGCCACCAGGTTGTACCATTCTGACTCAGCGACGCGTGCTGCCACTGCCGCAGCCATATTGACACCCAAAATCCAGATAGCCCAAACCACTGGCCGCCGACAGGCTTCGATCAGGGCATCGTCCCAGACATTGGCTGTCCGTGCCGTATGAGCTTCAATAAAGTTGATCAGCTTGTTAGCCAGAAAACCCAATATCAGGGCCAAGAACACGATCAGGAAAATTTCAACCATCCAGAGGTAGGCTTCACCAGTGAAGCGTACTAACCAATCCTCAAGTAACTGCATCTTTTATTTGCTCCCGTCTGTCACGCGATGGACGCGAGTAAGTCACCAAGTTTAGTTGCTGTAGTCCGCCAGCGGGTTGATAACACCAGTTCCTGCCAGTCCGGTTTGTTACGCGCCAACATGGTAGATAACCGCGGCGAAGGAGTCATGTCACTGCCAGCGATAAATGCCAGCACTTCAATGGCTCCGGCCCTGTTATTACACACCAGCACCATATCGCAGCCAGCACGGAGGGCACAGCGTGCCTTGTCAGCATAGCTCCCCGCCAGATCAGCCCCCTTCATGGAGAGATCATCGCTAAAAATGACGCCATCAAATTGCAATTCATTCCGCAGAATGGTCTGCAGCCAGAAACGCGAAAAGCCCACCGCATCGGGATCAATGCTCGGAAATACAATGTGCGCAGGCATCACCGCATCCAACTCTCCGCTCAATTCAACAAAGGGTCTTAAATCCAGGTCACGCAGTGTTTCCAGGGAGCGATTATCATAGGGGGTCTCTAGGTGACTGTCCGCCACCACACCGCCATGCCCGGGAAAATGTTTGCCGGTGGCCGCCATACCAGCCTCGTGCATACCCGCAATAAATGTGCGTGCTGCAGGGATCGCGATATCAGGGTCGTGAGAAAATGACCGATCACCAATCACCTCACACCGGTCCCTATCGATATCCAGCACCGGAGCAAAACTGAAGTCGATACCACAGGCTAACAACTCAGAAGCCATTAGCCACCCGGCATCACGAATCAACGCGTCACCCTCTACATCTGTCAATCGCTCACCCAGAACCTGCATCGGCGGGATTCGGGTAAATCCGTCGCGAAAACGCTGTACCCGCCCTCCTTCCTGATCAACGCACAATAATAACTCGGACCGAATGGCACGAATTTCATCAATCAACTCAACAATCTGATCGCGACAGGAAAAGTTGCGGGCAAAGAATATAACGCCTCCGACCCCAGGGTTTTGGATCAATTCTCGCTCTTCCTGGGTAAGCGTCAAGCCATCCAGATCGAGCATCAATGGGCCAGGGATCATAAAAAAACCTCAAACATCGGGTTGGGGAATATAGGGAGGCTTTGCTCGGTTATCAAGCTAGCCCGTAGATTAGACAAATTTTTCATTTTGGAAACAAGCTGTTATGACCTGAAGTACTTAACTAAAAAGCAATGAGAGCTGTGCGGCCATAATAAATTCCCCTGCGCACTTAAGTTACATCACTTTGTTAAAACCCACCTCACGACCCGCGTTCAATCGAGATGATTCTTGCCAACTCCACTCGTCCAAAACACCCCGTCGGGATGATGCGGATTTTTGCTGTTGGTGATACGTTGTTTAGTCCTAATAAAAGGAGGGGTGAGCCATGGCATCACAAGTTCCTATCATCGGCGCCTGGTATGAGGACGCCACGGATGATGAAATGTTTGAAGTCGTCGCAGTTGATGAACACGCCGGATTGATTGAAGTACAGTATGTCGATGGTGAGGTCAGCGAAATTGACCTGGACACCTGGCAGCAATTAGTACTTTTGCCAGCTGAAGCACCTGAAGACTGGCGTGCATCCTACGAGTTAAGCAATGAAGACAGTATGTCCTCGGATGATATCTTCATCCCGGATAATTGGAATGACCCATTACTGGATATGGATTCAGACACCATCTACGGACTAGATGATTTTTAAAGTATATTGAATCCTCTCCTGAATTATTCGGCGATTTCCTGAGCCTGCAGCATGCGTGCATGCTGCAGGATGATCTTCGCAGCTGACTCCGCATCATCCACCACACTGAACAGATGCATTTCAGACTCTTCAATACAACCCTGTGAAAGCATGGTGGTCTGTATCCATTCAACCAAGCCCTGCCAATACTGACTACCCAGCAAAATGATGGGAAATGGCCTCACCTTACTGGTCTGGACCAGTGTCAAAGCTTCGAACAGCTCGTCGAGCGTTCCATAGCCACCCGGGAAGATAACAAAGCCCAGGGCGTGCTTCACAAACATAAATTTACGCACGAAGAAATAACGAAATGTCAGCGAAACATTTTGATAGGGATTGGGGTCCTGCTCAGTGGGAAGTGAAATATTCAAGCCCACTGAGGCGGCCGCTGTCCCGTAGCACCCGCGATTCGCGGCCTCCATGATGCCCGGACCACCGCCGGTAATCACCGGTATTCCCTCCTTCCCGAGGATACCGCCAAGCTGCGTTGCTTCTTCGTAATAGGCACTATCTGACTTTATACGGGCACTTCCGAATATTGTGACGGCTCCACCCAATCGCGCCAGTGACTCAATACCATCCACCAGTTCTGATTGGATCCTTAGTACGCGCCAGGCTTCCGGGATTTTCAACTCGTCCATCAAGCTACTCCTTAGGTCTCAAGACAACACGTCACTTACCATGGGTGAAATGAGGCGGGTCCGACAGGCGGCAGGTTAATTTGACAACTCCAATATGCTGGCAATAAGTATAGTTGGAATTACCTAGGAATATGCTGCCGACAACAGAATACTGTGTTTTAATACAGGCTATATCAATTCACAGTATTCGTGAGATTGCACGACATGGCACAACTGAGGGAATTCTGATGACCACCCCAACCTTGACTGCCCGCCAACAGCAAATCCTTGATCTGATTCGTCAACACATCGAAGACAGCGGTTATCCCCCCACACGGGCAGAAATTGCCGCGGAGCTGGGTTTCAAATCCCCCAATGCCGCGGAAGAACACCTTAGAGCATTGGCACGCAAAGGTGTCATTGAAATGACATCAGGGGCTTCCCGGGGTATTCGATTGCTTGACGAATCTCCCGCCGGATTGCCGCTGGTGGGACGGGTCGCGGCCGGGAATCCACTTCTGGCGGTGGAAAATATTGAAGCCTACCTCGATGTGGCTGCCAATTTATTCTACCCGCAGGCCGACTACCTTCTTCGCGTGCACGGCATGAGCATGAAAAACATCGGCATCATGGATGGCGATGTCCTGGCGGTACACAAATGTCAGACTGCAGAAAATGGCCAGATTGTGGTTGCACGAATCGACGATGAAGTAACGGTGAAACGGTTTAAAAAAGGCCGCAAAAACCATGAAATTATTCTTGAGCCAGAGAATGAAACTCTCGAACCTATTGTAGTGGACTTGCGTGAGCAGAATTTTGCTATTGAGGGGCTGGGCGTGGGTGTGATTCGCACCAGCACTTGATCAACGTTGCCCTGGTGGCGATGTTGCCATAACAAACTTACATTGCGGTGCTGCAACCTGGCCAGTGGCGCTATCGGTGACAGGCACATTCTTAAAGATTCAGCAGCCCAATTGAGAATCATTGAGCCTTTTCCTGGTAACAAAGTCAGAGACTGATGCGCTGCTTAGTGGAGAATGCGATCTTTGTTAACACGGGGCACGTCGAGCTGCATATTCTCGGCTCCCAACTGTTCAAACACCTCTATACCAGCATCAATCATGACTTTGGCAACATCGACCGTGGCAGTTTGCAAGAAAGCCTGCGCCTCATCGGAGAAGCTAATACGAATCAGCGGGGCATCGTCATCATCCGTCCGTTGCAGCGCTACGTCGCCATCGGGCAGGATTACAATTTCAAAGAGAGACAGGGACATTAAATTTCCGAGCTGTTGAAGGCTTGTCTTGAGGTCAATCAGGATTGTAACAGACCGCCTTTGGCTTATTAACCACAACGGCCAAAATATAACCTTCAGCACTCCAACATATGCTGGCGATGGCGCTCAATAAGTTCATTGAAAGCCTCTCGCCAAGCGTTGAGCAACTCAGTATTAAGCTCCTGAATTTCAGATTCAGGGCTTATTTGAACCACCGCAATGGGGGACTGCTCACTGACCTGCTCCTGCTGTATCACCAGCATTTGGCGATATGCCGACAACAACTGGAAGAGCCAACTGCCAGGCAGTTGCTCCAGGTTAGCAATCTCTTGGGCTTCTGAAGGGTGCTTACCCATCAACTCCAGTGCTGCAACCAGTTCAGTGACGGAATGAATCTGCTCCGGTTGACGGCAACGATACGTCGACGCCACTTCGCGCAGATAGAAATGATAAGCCGATTCCATCTGATAAAGCGCAGACTGCCAAAGAGCCATTTTCAGCATTGGGGAGGAAGCATCACCGCTCGGATCTAACTGCTCGAGCAGCAACCGGCAGAAATACAAGCGTTGATTGACGACAGACAAATACGGATTCACGACAGTAATCCGCTACTTCTTGCCCTTGCGATCATCTTTTTCCCGCCATTTTCCACCTTCATAAAAGGCTTTCCATCCAGTGGGCTTACCCTCGTCTTCAGATTGCACATACTGCTCAGCAGTCTTGCGGCTGTAGCGTACAACAGTGGGCAAACCATCCGGATCTTTGGGTGGCGCACTGAACAGAAAACTGTATTTGGGGTCGATCTCATCCCGGTGAGGCAATAACTCAGATACCAGGGGAGCCCGCGTTTCACGATGGCGCGGGAATTTGCTGGCAGCCAGAAACAACCCCGCAGCGCCATCCCGAAGAATATAATGATCATCAACCTTTTCGCAGGCCAGCTCTGGCATTGGCACCGGATC
>JBFICU010000133.1:0-5353 GCA_041581855.1 Porticoccus sp.
CCGTCACCACCAAATCCGAACCTCGCACCATGTCCCCACCGGCAAATACCTTGGGATTACTGGTCTGGAACTTGAATGGTTGCTCCTCAGGAGCAACCACACCTTGCCAGCTATTGAGCTCAACACCTATATCCGTTAGCCAAGGGGCTGGGCTGGGCTGAAAACCAAAAGCGATCAACACCAAATCAGCCGGAAGAATTTCTTCACTACCAGCGATGGGGACAGGACGACGACGTCCCCGCTCATCGGGCTCACCCAGCTCTGTGGTCACAACCTTAACGCCTTCCACCCGACCATTGCCGACAATTTCGATAGGCTGGCGGTTGAAGAGAAACTGAACGCCCTCTTCCTTGGCATTTTGTACTTCACGGCGAGAACCTGGCATGTTCTCTTCATCACGGCGGTAGGCGCAAACAACAGACTCGGCACCTTGACGAATAGATGTCCGGTTACAATCCATCGCTGTATCACCACCCCCGAGTACGACGACCCGTTGACCCGACACACCAATGAAATCAGCCGGGTTCTTTTCCCAGCCCATATTCCGATTCACATTGGCGACCAGGAATGGCAGGGCGTCGTGGACGCCCTGGAGGTCTTCGCCTGGGAAGCCACCTTTCATGTAGGTATAGGTCCCCATACCCAGAAAAACTGCATCAAACTCTTCCAACAACTGAGGCATTTTCACGTCAACACCAACATCCGTATTGAGGCGGAATTCAACACCCATTTCCTCAAATACCTTGCGACGGTTCTGCATCACAGATTTTTCTAGTTTGAACTCAGGAATACCGAAGGTCAGCAGACCACCAATCTCAGGATAACGATCAAATACCACGGGTTTGACGCCACTTCGCACCAACACGTCCGCACAACCGAGTCCTGCTGGACCAGCACCGATGATGGCCACTCGTTTTTCAGTCCATTTGACCCTAGACATATCCGGTCGCCAACCCATGGCAAACGCGGTATCGGTAATATATTTTTCAGCACTTCCGATAGTGACGGCACCAAAGTCCTCATTCAAAGTACAGGCACCTTCACAAAGGCGATCTTGAGGACAAACCCGTCCACACACTTCAGGTAATGTGTTGGTCTGGTGGCTGAGTTCAGCCGCTTCGAGAATATTTCCTTCGGAGAGCAGTTTTAACCAGTTGGGAATGTAGTTGTGTACAGGGCACTTCCACTCACAGTAGGGATTGCCGCAATCCAGGCAGCGGTGTGCTTGGCTGGATGCCTGTTTTTGCTCAAAAGGTTCATAAATTTCAACGAATTCACGGGTACGACTAAGAGCCCCCTTCTTATGAGGCTCCTCGCGACTAACCTGGACAAATTGAAAATTGTTGTTCAGCCTTTGGGTCATAAATGCAAACCTTTGCTCAGTTGCGCCATCTGCCTTTCACTGTGGTTCTGCACGGGTGTGCTCGAGCAAGTGCTGAAGACTGGCTGCTTTCGGCTTGACCAACCAGAACCTGCTCACATAGTGCTCAAAGTTGTCGAGGATTTGCTGTCCCCAAGCACTTCCAGTTTCCCTGACAAACTCCTGGATAATACTTTCCAAGTTGTGTCGGTAGGCTTCTGTGGCTTCACTGGTAATGCGTTGAATGTCGACCAGCTCCATATTGTAGCGGTCAACGAAGTTTCTCTCTTCATCAAGCACATAGGCAAAACCACCGGTCATACCTGCGCCGAAGTTATAGCCAGTGGAACCCAAGACCGCTACTACACCACCGGTCATGTACTCACAACAGTGGTGGCCAGCGCCCTCGACAACGGCTAGGGAGCCGGAATTTCTCACTGCGAACCGCTCACCAGCCCGACCGGCAGCAAACAATTTGCCGCCAGTAGCACCGTAGAGACAGGTATTGCCCACAATAGGAGCATCATTAGAGGCATATTGACTATTTTCCGGCGGGGAAATCACAATCTTGCCGCCTGCCATGCCCTTACCCACATAATCGTTAGCATCACCGACCAGGTAGATATCAAGGCCGCCAGCATTCCAAACACCCAGCGATTGTCCAGCAACGCCGCGCAAGCTGAGTTTAACCGGTGCATCAGCCATGCCCTGGTTACCATACCGTTTGGCAATTTCTCCAGACAAGCGGGCACCGATTGAGCGATCACAGTTACTGATGGTATAGCTGTATTCACCACCGCTTTTCGCTTCGATAGCTGGAAGAATATCCGAAACCATTTTTTCGGCGAGACCGCCTTTATCAAATGGTATGTTTCTGGGGACCTGACAGGTTTGCGGCTTGCTCTTCAGCAACTCGTCAGTATAAATAATTGGCGAGAGATCGAGCTTCTGGTGTTTATCAGTTGTACCTGATATCACTTCCAGCAAATCGACCCGACCAACCAGCTCCGCGAGCGTTCTCACGCCCAAACGAGCCATCCATTCACGGGTTTCTTCCGCCATGAAAAGGAAGAAATTACGGGCCATTTCAACGGTTCCACGGTAATACTCATCCCGCAGCAGTTTGTCTTGGGTAGCAACCCCAGTAGCACAGTTGTTGAGGTGGCAAATCCGCAGATACTTACAACCTAAGGCCACCATCGGCGCTGTGCCGAAGCCAAAACTTTCCGCACCCAGAATCGCAGCCTTGACGACATCGAGACCAGTTTTCAGACCACCATCCGTCTGCACGCGCACTTTATCACGCAGATCATTGGCACGCAGAGTCTGATGAGTTTCCGCTAGACCTAGCTCCCAAGGTGAACCGGCATAGCGGATTGAGGTCAGCGGGCTGGCAGCCGTACCGCCGTCATAGCCAGAAATTGTGATCAGATCAGCATAGGCCTTGGCCACGCCGGCAGCGATGGTACCGACACCGGGACGGGACACCAGCTTAACCGACACCAATGCTTCCGGGTTGACCTGCTTGAGGTCAAAGATCAACTGGGCCAAATCCTCAATGGAGTAGATGTCATGGTGCGGCGGTGGAGAAATCAAAGTGACCCCGGGCACGGAGTAACGCAACCGAGCAATCAGGTCATTCACCTTGCCCCCGGGCAGCTGACCACCTTCACCGGGCTTGGCACCTTGAGCAACTTTAATCTGAATCACTTCTGCACTGGACAGGTAGTGGGGGGTCACCCCAAAGCGACCGGAAGCAACCTGCTTGATCTTGGATACCTTGATGGTTCCGAAGCGAGCAGGGTCTTCCCCCCCCTCACCGGAGTTGGAACGCCCACCGAGGCTATTCATGGCCTCGGCCAGCGCCTCGTGTGCTTCCGGGGACAAGGCCCCCAGTGACATACCAGCCGAGTCGAACCGTTTAATAATCTGTTCAACAGGTTCAACCTCGGATAAAGGGGCTGGCGTGATATCACTCCTTATTTTAAGCAAATCACGCAGTGTCGCGACGGGTCTGTTATTAACCAAACCGGCGTAATCATGCCACGCCGCATAATCATTATTTTGGACAGATCGATGCAATGCCGTTATGACATCAGGGTTAAAGGCATGGTATTCCTGTCCGTGCACATACTTAAGCAGTCCACCGGGGTTGAGCGGCTTGCGCTCACTCCACGCCTCTGCTGAGAGCAACTGTTGATCGCGCTGTAATTCATCAAAGCCAGGCCCCTCAATTCTGCTAGGGGTCTCAGCAAAACAGGTTGCAACCACGTCGGAAGACAGCCCGATAATTTCAAATAGCTGCGAACCCCGATAGGAACCAATCGTGGAGATACCCATCTTGGAGAGTATCTTCAGCAGGCCTTTGTTAATGCCTTTACGATAGTTTTTAAAGGCAGTACCCAAATCGCTGAGGACCTCACCTGACTGAACAAGATCAGAAAGGATGTGATAACTCAGATAGGGGTAAACGGCAGATGCGCCATAACCGATCAGTGCGGCAATGTGGTGAGAATCACGCGCTGACGCGGTACTAACAATTATGTTGGCGTTACAGCGCTGTCCCACGGCAATCAAATGATGATGCACAGCACCAACTGCCATGAGCATTTGGATAGGCAGTTTATTCGGGGCAATTTCCGAGTCAGACAAGATGCAAAAGACAACGCCGTCTTTCACCGCTTCTTCCACCTCAAGACACAGATTCTGAATTGCTTCTTGGAGGTTGACTTGCTGAGGATCGTAATTGACGCCAAATTTTCTGACCGGATATTCTGCCTGGTCAACATTTTTAAGTGCGTAGTATTTTCGTGGTGACAATACAGGGCTGTTCAGGTTTACCCGTTTGCCATGACCCGACGTCTCCGAGAACAAACACTCTTCACGGCCTAACTGGGTCGCGAGGGACATGACCAGTGACTCACGCAGGGGATCTATTGGCGGATTGGTAACCTGGGCAAACTGTTGTCGAAAATAATCGTAGAGCGACCTATGCTTTCTGGACAATACGGCCATTGGGGTGTCATCACCCATGGAGCCCACCGCTTCTTGACCTCCCTCAGCCAACGGCCTGAGGACTTGGTCTCGCTCCTCCTGGCTGGCCAAGAACATCTTCATGTACCGGTGAACTTCATCGCGGCTCAATGCCCCTTCCACCTCGATACTGTCCTGCTCCATGGTGGACATGACTTTGACACTGCCGTCGCGGAGCCATTTTTGGTAGGGATTCCCGGATGCCAGCTGACTGTCGACATCCGCCGCATTCTGAATTGTGCCCATCAATGTATCGATAGAAAGAATGTCGCCAGGCCCAAGACGGCCTTTTGCAACCACATTTTCCGGTTGATACTTATAGACACCCACTTCGGAAGCAACAGCAATGATGTCATCGTCAGTCAGCACCCAGCGGGACGGACGTAATCCGTTGCGGTCCAAGGTACAAACGGCATATCGCCCGTCGGTTATGACCAAACCCGCCGGGCCATCCCAAGGCTCCATGTGCATGGAAATATATTCAAAATAGGCTCTCTCACTGGGCCCATAGTCCTGTGTGTTATGCCAAGCTGGCGGAACCAGCATGCGCACAGCTTTATGAAGATCCATCCCCCCGGCAACTAATACTTCAAGCATGTTATCAAGGCTGGACGAGTCTGAGCCCGTGCGGTTGACCAGTGGGGAGACTTCATGCAGATCCGGTAACAGTGGCGTCTGAAATTTTGGCGTTCTTGCTACTGACCAGTTCCTATTACCAGTAATGGTGTTAATTTCACCATTGTGCGCAAGCATCCGGAAAGGCTGAGCCAGAGGCCAACGAGGCATGGTATTGGTGGAGAATCGCTGATGGAAAACACAGATGGCCGTTTCCAGACGGGGGTCATCAAGATCCTGGTAGAACTTGGGCAAATCCACCGGCATCATCAACCCTTTGTAACACAGTACATTGGGCGACAAACTGGCTATATAGAAAGAAGTATCTTCGGAGAGCGCTTTCTC
>JBFICU010000134.1:0-5339 GCA_041581855.1 Porticoccus sp.
AGGCCGATGGAAGTTGTTCTGAGCGGTATGGGTGGTTGCTCATCTTTTGATGTCGTGCACATCCTCAAGAAAAGTCGTCAGGAAGTGCTTAGTTGTGTCGCTGAGATTGACGCCGAGCGCGCCGATGACGTCCCCTCTGTCTTTACCAAGATCCACCTGCACTTTGTCGTGACAGGCCGCAACCTGAAAGAAAATATGGTGGCTAATGCCGTCAAGCTCTCTGCGGAAAAGTATTGCTCCGCCTCTATTATGCTGTCCCGTGGCGGCGTCGATATTACCCATAGTTACGAAATCCAGCCGGCTGAGTAGCCATGCAGCGGCGCTGCGAGCCGACAACAACCCCCTGAATCCACCTGCCTGCCCGTTTTTTGAACAAAAAAATGGGCAGCTTGCGCTGCCCAGAAGGATGTTAAGAGGGGGGTAAGAAATGTCAACTAGGTGGAAATAAACATTGGATGGATCGATCTAACAACGATGCGGTAATCAAAACGTTTATCAACAAACTATGGGGCGACTGTAGAGTCTTCGGGCACATAAATAAAATGCATTATTTTTATTTTGAATATAACCGAGGTTTATTTTGCTGGATGACGTAAAAAAAAGGCAGCTTGCGCTGCCTTAAAAAATACTAGAGGGAGTAAGAGATTTGAAGCGCGACCAGCGGGATAAATCAGGTAACTCATGTCAATTTAACCACTGACCTGACGAGTTCAAAAACGGAGGTTACCCAAATGGTGAGAGGGTGGGGGGTAGACCCTGTAAATCTTGGTTTTTGAACTGCGTTGCTACGACTCAAAATATAGAATTCGACACAACATTACTCAAATGTATTAAGATAATGTTTCGCATGAACCCAGGTAATTGTTTGTGGACACAAAAATACTGGCTCGTATCGATCTCAACCTGCTCGTTGCGTTACAGGTGCTCATTGAAGAGCAGAGTGTGACCCGTGCTGCGGAACGGCTGTATATCACGCAGCCCGCCATGAGTAAGACGCTGCAGCGCCTGCGGGAACTATTTGATGATCCGCTGTTTATCCGGAGTGGTCGCGGGTTGATTCCGACACCTAGAACCGCAGAGCTGGCTGCCCAATTGCCCGCTATCTTGACAGGTGTTTCCGGGCTGATTGTTCAGGGCAAATTTGATCCGCTCGCCTACGATGGCGAGATGCGCATCATGACGGCCGAATTTATTGCTGTGCAGGTTATTCCCACCCTGACGCGCCGGATGATTGCTGAGGCACCGTTCATGTCATTGACCCTCACCAGCGAGGCGGGGGAAGAAGCGCGGGCGTTGGAGGATGGCAACCTGGACTTTGCTATTGAGGTTGCCAGGCCTTATAGCAGTGAGTATCACGTTACTCCTCTGGGTAGTTTTACGCCTGCCGTATGGATGCGCGCGGATCACCCGCTGGCGAAAAAGGAAAAACTTAATCTGCAGGAAATGCTGGAATACCCCTTTATCCAGTATTACCTACTGCTCTCAGGGGAGGTTTCCGCTTCGGTCGAAAGCCGTTTTGACCGAGAACTTGCCAAGCATGGCCTCAAGCGCAAGAAAACACTGGTGACAACGCAGTTAATGACGGCCATGGATGCCTTGTGGCAGACCGATTGTCTGATGATGGCGACGATGCACGACCTGAAGATGGAAGGGGAAACCTATGGAATCGTGCGTAAACCGTATCCTGAAGAGCTTGATTTTGATAACACTGTACCGGTGGTGTTGGTGCAGCATGCGAGGACGATCAAGTCGCCTGTTCACCAATGGGTGAAAGAACAGATCATCGGTATCGTGCAGGATATTAAGGAAAAGGCGAAATTGGCAGCACGTTCCCGCTAGAGGCGCCATCGGCCTCTAGAGCCGATAACTGCTTTCCGTCATTGCCTTGGAAACCAGGCTCATCAGTGTTTTTACCGGAGCGGGAAAGTTGATGCCGCCCGCTGCCAGCGCTGCATGGGCATGTTTCGATTCATCTTCCAGCATCTTCTCCACAATCGCGCGACTTTTGCCATCTTGAGGGGGAAGCTTATTCAAATGGCTTTGCAGATGTTTGCAGACTTGCTCTTCCGTTGCCGACACAAAGCCCAGACTCAGCTTATCGCTGATCAGACCCGCCGTGGCACCAATACCAAAAGATAGACCATACCAGAGTGGGTTCAGCAGGCTGGGTTGGCTGCCTAACTGTTTGACGCGCTCTTCACACCAAGCCAGGTGGTCAATCTCTTCATCAGCGGCCTGCTCCATATCCTTCCGTACCGAGAGCAGTTTGGCTGTCATTGCCTGTCCCTGATATAGCGCCTGGGCGCAGACTTCTCCTGAATGATTAACCCGCATCAGCCCTGCGGCATGGCGTTTTTCTTCATCACTCAGTGCCTGCTCTTCAGATGCTTTGGCCGGGGAAATTCGATCTGGCACCGGTGCATCGGCCACCAGGGTGCGCAGTGCACGATCAACCTGCAGCAGTAATCCATCGAGGAGTGAGTGACGTCTGGCGTTCATTGGTCTAATGGTCGGCTGGTTATCGGGGGCACTATTGTAGCAAAATTGCTGCTGAGGCAGGAGGTGATGATGAAAGGCATGGCAATTGAACAGCTGGGGCGAGGAATCTATTGCCTGGATGCCCGGTATATCAAGGAAGGGCTGGCCTGTTGTTACCTGATGGTCGAAGGGGCCGAGGTGGCGATTATCGAAACCGGCACGGCCTATACCGTGGAGGCCATAGCATCGGCCTTGGGCGATATGGGCATGTCATTCGATTCGGTTCGTTATGTGGTGCCGACCCATGTCCATCTCGATCACGCAGGTGGCGCAGGGTTGTTAATGCAGCGTTGTGAGGGCGCCACGCTGGTGGTGCATCCCCGCGGCGCTCGGCATATGGCAAATCCTGCACGCCTAATCGAAGGGGTCATGGCTGTTTACGGCAAGGAAGCTTATGAAACGCTATATGGCGAACTTGTACCGGTGCCAGAAGAGCGGATATTGGCTGCCGAAGACGGCGCCTTGCTTCAACTCGGAGGGCGCACCCTGGAAATCCGCCATACGCCTGGACATGCCGAACACCACTTTTGTGTCTGGGACTCTGTGACGAAAGGGTGGTTTAGTGGGGATACCTTTGGGCTGTCCTATCGCTTTGATGAGTTGGGAAATGAGCGATTTATTCTGCCCACCACTACCCCGGTACAATTTAATCCTGAAAAATTGCTGGATTCTTTGGATGTGTTGATGAGCTATGAACCGGAGCGGGTGTACCTGACCCATTACGGTGTGCTGGAGCAACCGTCCAGATACGTGCAGAGTCTGCGGGAGCAAATAAGGGGTTGGAGCCAAATGGCGTTGGCGCTTGAGAAAAACGATGATCGAGAGCAAAAGCTCGCCCAACAGTTGGGCGAGATGATTGGTGAGCGTGTTCGGACGCTATGGCCCAATGTGGATTTCCCGGCTATTGCTGAAGAATTGCGTATGGATATTGAACTCAATGCTCAAGGCATTGAAGCTTGGTTGTGTCATAACGAGAAAAAGGAACAATAGTCGATGCAGGATGCACATGATCTTGGCCTGATCATTGATTGCCGGGTACCCCTAATCGTTCTTGAAAGCTATGAAGAGGCTCGGGCGATTGATCTGTTATTGCGCGTGGCTCGTCAGCGCGATAAGCCACTGTTCCAATGGACTGTTACGGATGGCTTGCGACGTGCTGATTTTGGTTTGCAGTTGGCGGGCAATAGCCAGCATGTGGAGCCTGAAGCCGTGCTGACGTTCTTGAAAGAGCGCGCCGAGCCGGGCTTTTATGTGCTCTGTGATTTCCATCCATGGTTGCAGGATGAACCGAAACTGATCCGCCTGATGAAAGACATTGCCCTGCGTAACCACGGTGGGCAGCTCAGCGTGATCTTGCTCAGCCATCGATTGCAGTTACCACCAGAGCTATCCCGGTTGGGTGCACAGTTCAGTCTGTCGCTGCCCAGTGATGAGCAAATCGTCAGCCTGATTCGCGAAGAGGCGAAGCAGTGGGCACAGGGTAATGGCGGGCGCAAGGTGAAAACCGACGCCACCACTCTACAAATGATGGTGGCTAACCTGAAGGGGTTGACCCAAGGCGAAGTGCGGCATTTAGTGCGCGGCGCCATCGTCGATGATGGCGCAATTACCGAGTCGGATTTACCCGAGGTGAATAAGGCCAAGTTCAGGCTGATGGACCTTGAGGGGGTGCTCAGTTACGAGTACGACACGGAAAAATTTGCCAGTGTCGGCGGCATGGACAATCTGAAGTCCTGGTTGGAAGTCCGTCGCAGTATTTTTGCCGGTGAGTCAGTAGCGCCGGGTATATCAACACCCCGCGGTATTCTGTTGCTCGGAGTGCAGGGCGGCGGCAAGAGCCTGGCGGCCAAGGCGGTGGCCGGATTGTGGAAAATACCGTTATTGCGGTTAGATATGGGTGCCCTGTACAACAAATTCCACGGCGAGACCGAGCGTAATCTGCGGGAGTCTCTCGCGTTGGCAGAAAAAATGTCGCCTTGTGTGCTGTGGATCGATGAAATAGAAAAAGGGATTTCCGGGGACACATCGGATTCAGGCACTTCGCAGCGGGTGTTGGCGACATTGCTGACCTGGTTGGCGGAAAAAAAGTCGCCGGTATTTGTGGTGGCCACCGCCAATGATATTTCCCGGCTGCCTCCAGAGTTGATTCGAAAAGGTCGTCTCGACGAGTTGTTTTTTGTCGATCTTCCCGATACTGCAACCCGTCAGGCCATTTTTGCCATACACCTGGAAAAGCGCCAGTTGGCGTTGGAAAACTTCAATTTGACGGAATTAGCAGACGCCTCCGAGGGTTTTACCGGTGCTGAAATCGAACAGGCTGTGGTGGCTGCACTCTACAGTGCATTGGCGCAGCAAGGGGATGTCAGTTCGTCGCTGTTGCTGGCGGAGTTGGCAAAAACCTCACCGCTGTCCCTGGTGATGGCCGAAAAGCTGGCGCAATTGCGCCAGTGGGCAGAAGAGCGAAGCCTTGTACGGGTGTGATTAAAGGATAAAAAAGCCCGGCAATAAGCCGGGCTTTTTTTATGGCAGATACATTACTCAGCTTGTTCTCGCGCCACGGCGCGGTAGCCGATATCGGTGCGGTAGTAGACGCCATCCCAGCATATCTGTCGTGTCAGGTCGTAGGCCCGTTGCTGCGCTTCAAGAACTGAGTTTCCCAGGCCTACAGCGCACAGTACTCGGCCGCCGTTGGTGGTGACCTGTCCGTTCACCTCTTTGGTGCCAGCGTGGAAAACTTTCTGGTCTTCCATTTCTTTGGTGGGTAGCCCGGAGATGACATCACCCTTGCGGTAGTCATTGGG
>JBFICU010000135.1:0-5338 GCA_041581855.1 Porticoccus sp.
GCGGGCGACCAGTCTGAATGCTGCTCACGGTGGCGGCAGCATGACGGCGTTGCCCATCGTTGAAACCCAGCTCGGGGAGATCGCCTCCTACATTCCCACCAATCTGATTTCCATCACTGATGGTCAGGTTTACCTGGACCGGAACCTGTTTGCCGGTGGTTTTCGTCCGGCCATTGATATTGGACTATCCGTATCACGCATCGGCGGCCAGGCCCAGCATCCCCGCATCAAGGAGGAAGCCGGACGTATGAAGCTGGACTACCTGCAATTTCAGGAACTCGAAGTCTTTACCCGCTTTGGTGCGCGCCTTGAAGCTTCCATGGAAGCAGCTATCCGCCGTGGCCAATTGTTGCGGGAAATCCTCAAACAGGATCGTCTCTGCCCCCTGCCAGCCACTGCGCAGATGGCCTGGCTGGTCGCCTTTAATGACCATTTTCTCGATAAGCTGGAACCCCAACAGATAGCGGCTTATCTCGACCTGCTGCAGGAAAATGCCCGCCAAAGCGACCTGGCGCTGGACAGTCCAAGAAATGACTGGCAAACCGCTGTGGCCGGCTGGCTAAGTGAGAAGGCATGAGCCGCCGGCGCAGTCTGGAAGAGCACCGGCACAGTCTGGGGGAAATCCAGGAAATCATGAACTCCATGAAAACCCTTGCCTATATGGAAACCCGTAAACTGACCCGCTTCCTGGATGCCCAGCAGCAAGCGGTAGAGAGCATTGAGCACGCAGCGGCAGACCTGCTTCACTTTTACCCTGATGTCCTGCCCAATAGTGAAAATATGCCAACGGTCTGCTTGTTGATTGGCTCAGAGAGAGGCTTTTGTGGTGATTTCAATCATGTCCTATTGGACAGGTTGGAGAGTGAGCCACAATATGCTCAGTCTGGAATTATCGCGGTGGGACACAAACTCTGCACCTTGCTGGACGATGATCCCCGAATACTCCTCGCTCTGGATGGCGCCGGCATTGCGGAGGAAGTTACCTCGCAGCTAAACCATCTGGTTAATAAACTGAGTCAGCTACAACAAGCTCGTGGTCCGATGTCTCTGGTTTGTCTCTACCATGAAACCCCCGAACAGATTCGGCAACAAAGACTGCTACCACCCTTCCAAAATCTGCCGGTATTGTCTGGGGAAACGACAAAAGCCTTTCGTCACCCTCCCCTGCTACACCAGCCTGCGCCTGAACTCCTGGTGGAGCTGACAGAGCATTACCTCTTTTCGGTACTGTTCGAGATGCTCTACACCTCTCTGATGGCAGAAAACCACCACCGGGTAGCTCACCTGGAGGGTGCCATTAGACATTTGGAGGATGAAGCAGGGGAGCTAACCAGGGCCTGTAACGTGTTGCGACAAGAAGAGATTACGGAAGAAATTGAAGTAATCCTGCTCGGCGCCGAGAATCTGGCCGGACACACATTTATCACTGGCTTAGCGAAAAACAATAATCAGTAAACACACTCTACGGTTCACGGGAGATGCCATTTAATGTACTGGCTCATATAACCCGATCCCGGCGCTTTTTGGTAAGCATAAAAAACCCGGCACAAGGCCGGGTTTATTTTATGGCGCACTCGGGAGGATTCGAACCTCCGACCGCTCGGTTCGTAGCCGAGTACTCTATCCAGCTGAGCTACGAGTGCGTGAGGTCGCGTAATATATTGAAGTGGCTGGTTCTAGTCAAGTCGAAACGCCCTTTTCAGCAACGATTTTCCAGTTGTATTGGTTGAAAGAAATTTTCTGACTCAGTGGGACTTCTGGCTCTTGTTATGCTCCAATTAAGATAAGGACTCAAGCCTCATAACTCGTCAAGAAGTGCAACAAAAGGGGTAATGAAATGATCCGCATTGCAATCAACGGCTATGGCCGCATTGGAAGAAACATCCTCAGAGCCTTTTATGAGCGGCCTGAGCTGAGAAAAGAATTGGAGATTGTCGCGATCAACGACCAGGGTGATGTCTCCATCAACACTCATCTGACCCAATACGACAGTGTCCACGGGCGTTTTCACGAGCCAGTCAGTCATGATGAAAATTCAATCATTGTTGGTGAAGACCACATTGTAGTGCTCACTGAGAAAGACCCAGCAAAACTCCCCTGGAAAGAACTGGCTGTAGATATTGTTTTCGAATGTACCGGGTTATTCACAGATCGGGAGAAAGCCGCAGGACACCTGGCCGCTGGAGCCAAAAAAGTATTAATTTCAGCACCCGGCAAAAATATGGATGCTACTGTGGTTTATGGGATTAACCATCAGACATTGCGGCCAGAACACCAGGTTGTATCTAACGCCTCTTGTACGACTAACTGTCTGGCACCCGTTGTCAAGCCACTCCATGAGGCGATAGGAATTGAGGCAGGGTTCATGACCACTATCCATGCTTATACCAATGATCAGCATCTGGTGGATGTTTATCACCCAGATGTTTATCGTGCACGTTCGGCAACCCTCTCCATGATCCCCACCAAGACAGGCGCAGCTAAGGCTATCGGCCTGGTGTTACCAGAGTTAGCCGGCAAGCTGGACGGCATCGCAGTGCGCGTACCAACTGCAAATGTCTCCCTGGTCGATTTTACATTCACTGCGAAGCGGGAGACGACTGCTGACGAGGTTAACCAAATCATGCAAGAGGCAGCCAAAGGTCCGCTATCCGCTATCCTGGCTTATACAGAAGAGCCTCTGGTATCCATCGACTTTAACCATACGACCTTCTCCAGTATTTTTGATGGCACACACACCCGTGCTCAGAACCGAATGGTGAAAGTCCTCTCTTGGTATGACAACGAATGGGGATTTTCCAATCGCATGCTGGATACTGGCATTGCCATGTTTCACAATTAGAAGCTTCGTACTGCACGAGAATGAAAATATTGGTAACCTACCACTACACGGGACTAACAAGTGCCCGGCGTTGTACGTCTGCATCTTTCGTTTATTGAGACACCGCGATCATTTTGATGTCTTATAAACCTAGCCTGACCCAGATGCACAGGGAAGTAACAGAAGCACCCTCATTGCTATCGTTCTGCACAAAGATAGTGTCCGCAGGGTGCTCAGGAATTTACATAGCAGACTGTTAGTTGACAATGAATCAATTGGACATACCCCCCACTTCACTTCCTGCCTGGACTGAACTGGCCAAACTGGCCGAATCAATATCCGACTGCCGTATTGGCAGTCTTTTCGATGCCGACCCAAACCGCGCTAGTCGTTTCTCTATCCAGCACGAAGGGTTGTTTCTCGACTATTCCAAAAACCTTGTAGATGAGCGGGTTATGCACAGCCTACTGGCCCTGGCAGAACAGTCATCACTACAAGCACGAACTGAGGCCATGTTTAGCGGCCAGCCAATTAATACCACTGAAAACAGAGCTGTGTTACATACTGCTCTCCGTGGCAGGGAGGAAGATGACTTCCGCCACAATGACACGGCAGTACATGGACTGATTGCCGAAGCTCTGGCAAAGATGTTCGAAATGAGCGAAAGGATCAGAGAGGGAACGTGGTTAGGCTCGACAGGGAAAGTCATCACAGATGTCATCAATATCGGTATTGGGGGATCAGACCTCGGGCCTAGAATGGCCTGCGAGGCTCTCATCCAATTCACCCATCCACGGATCACATTGCACTTTGTCTCCAGTGTCGATGGCACCGAAATACTGGGTACGTTGAAAAATCTCGACCCGGAAACGACATTGGTGATTGTTTCCAGCAAAGGCTTTAGTACTCGAGAGACTCTACTCAATACTCAGACCACAATCCGCTGGTTTGAAGAGAAACTGAACCTTTCCCGTGCTCAAACAACCCCACATTTTATTGCCGTGACTGCACACCGAGAAAACGCTGAAGCCTTTGGCATTCATCCCTCGCGTATCCTTGAGTTTCAAGACTGGGTTGGAGGGCGCTATTCACTGTGGTCTACCATTGGCCTGGCGATCTCCATAAGCATTGGCCAGAACAATTTCGAAGCCATGCTTGAAGGTGCGAGGAAGATGGACAGGCACTTCCGCTCAGCACCTTATGACAGAAATATGCCAGTCATCTTCGGGCTACTCGGTATTTGGTACAACAATTTCCTAAAAGCAGAAACATCTGCTGTCATTCCTTACTGTGAACGCTTGGGATTGCTGCCTACCTATCTACAACAACTTGATATGGAGAGTAATGGTAAGTCCACCTCTCTATCCGGAGAAGTCCTTGACTACGCTACAGGCCCCATTATCTGGGGACGAACTGGAACCAACGGCCAGCATGCATTTTTCCAGTTACTGCACCAGGGGACCCACTTGGTGCCCATTGATTTTATTGCAGTAGTGAACGATCCACTCAGCATGCCCGAACACCACCGTGTATTACTAGCAAGTATGCTGGCACAGGCTGCAACTTTGATGACGGGCCATTCAGGGGAAGAAACACCACCTCATAAGGTCTATCCTGGAAACAAACCGTCCAACACGTTATTGATCGAAGAACTCTCGCCCGCCAATCTCGGTGCACTGATTGCTTTATACGAACACAAGATTTTCGTTCAGGGCTGTATATGGAACATCAATTCCTTTGATCAATGGGGCGTAGAACTCGGTAAAAAAATCGCAGCAAGTTTGATTTCTGAAAACAATAAGGGTGCCAATCGTTTTGACCCATCAACGAATCAACTATTTGATTTGATAAACCGTAAAACCGGATTTTTTGAGTGACGGATATCACTACAGGGATTAGCAACACATAGATATTTCTTCAAGTTTAAGATAGCCAATATAAGCTCAGTCCCACTCAACACAAAACGAAGCTGTAGTCATTCATTCTGTCTGCGAACGCAGAGAGAAAATTTCGGCTGCCTTTGATCACCGCAATCCCCTCCTTCAGTGGGGTGGCTATCACTGGCTAGCATCTTGTTGACAGGCGATGAACCTGAAGATCAGAGCAGTACGGGTAGCTCTAATTCATATAAAGAACCGCCTTAATCAAATAGCAGGTCCTAACCAACCGAACCAACCGAACTAACCGAACTAACCGAACTAACCGAACTAACCGAACTAACCGAACTAACCGAACTAACCGAACTAACTGTAACGTGCAGGGCTGTGTCCCGTTTCTCACCTAGAAAATTTAATAAGTAAAACGTAGAGCAAGATGAGTCTTTAATTATTTAACTATAGATGACACAAACAAAAACAAGGCCCGAAGGCCTTGTTTTTGTAGCGTTAAACTATATTACAAAAGTAAATCAGTCGTCACCAAAGATAAATCTTGGCTTAAACATATACGCCAATGCAGGCATCAGGAACAGCGCACTCAGTGCAGATACCGCTAGCCAGAGACCGATCAGCATGCCCA
>JBFICU010000136.1:0-5293 GCA_041581855.1 Porticoccus sp.
GCTCGACCAGGATGCAGTCAAGCGCAAGTACGCAGAAGCAGCCACCACCACAATCAACCCAGCCATTGTTGCCAGGGTAATCATTGGGTTGATGCCGCTCCCGTACAGAGCAACCATTAGGGGCAACAACCCCCAAAGCATCACCAATAAGCCATCTCTTGGGCCACGACCCAGAGTGACAAGGCTGACTGCCGCCGGACTAAGCATTGGCACCAGACTTCCCACCATGGCTACCAGTGCCGCCTGCATGCGCCCGCGCATGATAAATTCAGCCAAGGCGCGCATCAGTTGGTTTTACCAGTAATTACTTGTGGCTGTCCGTGTAGGGCAGCAGAGCCAGAAAACGGGCACGTTTGATGGCGGTAGCCAGCTGACGCTGGTACTTAGCCTTGGTACCGGTAATGCGGCTAGGCACAATTTTACCGGTCTCAGAAACGTACTGTTTCAGGGTTTCCAGATCTTTGTAATCAATCTCACTGGCACCTTCCGCACTGAAGCGGCAAAACTTGCGACGACGGTTAAAACGGGCCATTGCTTATTCCTCCTCTTCCGCGGCTTCGTCGGTAGATGCATCGGCATCTTCGACAACGTTTTCATCTGCTGTCTCATCAGGACGTGCAGATTCAGAATCACTCTCTACATGGCGAGGTTCACGACGCTCGGAACGGCTGTCGGACTTCTCAGCTTTCATGATGGGAGACTCAACAGTAACGGCTTCGTCACAGCTGAATACTGCGCTGCGAATAACCGCGTCGTTGTAACGGAAGTTGGAATTCAGTTCTTCCAACACGTCCTGACCACATTCAATGTTCATCAGCACGTAGTGAGCCTTGTGGATTTTGTTGATCGGGTATGCCAATTGACGGCGACCCCAGTCCTCAAGACGGTGAACTTGGCCATTGCCAGCATTGATAGTACTGGTATAGCGCTCAATCATCCCGGGAACCTGTTCGCTCTGATCCGGGTGAACCATAAATACGATTTCGTAGTGACGCATTGTGCCTCCTTACGGGTTAAAAGTTGCCCGCCCCATGCGGTGCAACAAGGAGTTCTTGGCCCAGGTGGACCAAGGGCGGGCATTCTACGGGGATAGGGCCTTGATTTCAAGGATAAATCAGGCCGTTATGTACTGGGACTGGCAGCCAAGAGTGGCTATCATCTCTGCCTTACGCCATTTTATGAAAAGGAGTCATCCATGAAGAAGTTTTCACTGCTGTTAATCGTCCTCAGCACGATCACCCTGGCCGGCTGCACCAAGGTTGGTAGCGAGGCATGGTGCAACGACATGAAGGACAAACCAAAAGGTGACTGGACTGCCAATGAAGCAGCAGATTTCACCAAACATTGTATTTTTAAGTAGCCCGGTTATACCTCTGGACCGGCTGGCGGCTGACCCTCCAGTCCGTTCTGGCGGGCAATGACCGCGGCATTCCAGAATCCCGGCACATTGTCCTGCCACTTAGGCAAAATTGATGTGATGACCACCTGCTCCAGCGTCACCCAAAGGTAAAATAACAACACTGCGCGAAACAGCTGGGAGTGATCAAACATCACCGCCATAAAATAGGCGGGTGCCAGCATGATGGCAGCCAGCTTGGCAGAGTGCGTATGGTAACTGGGAAATCGCCGAAAGCGTGCGAGGCAAACCAATAGTGGAACCAACCATGCGCTGAATGCCATCACCAGATAGTCGGCTTCACGCTCAAAAACTTGGGGCCAGAGCAGTTTTAGACCCAGCAACATGGCGGCGTATGTGCTGAGATCAGCCAGGCTGTCCAACCGCGTACCCAGTTCGGTCACTTGCCCCAGACGCCGTGCCAGATAACCGTCGATGCCATCGCTCAACAAAGACAAGGCCAACACGCTCAAGAAGGCGGCCACATTGTGTTGCAGAGCCAATAGCACCAATAGGGGCATCAATGCCACCCGTGTAGCACTGATCACATTCGGCAGATTTAACACCAGATTACGGGTAGCCGCCCGGTTGTTCTGTATCACCCGATCGGTCAGCCGTTGGCTCCGGTGGTCAATGATCTTCTCCCCAACTTCCTTGCTGCTAGACATTATTGGCGCTGCCTAACCGCCTCGAAAAGACAGATCCCAGCAGCAACGGACACATTCAGACTGCTCACAGCACCCGCCATGGGTAATTTCACCAGCGAGTCGCAGTGCTCACGAGTCAAACGTCGCAGTCCTTTTTCCTCTGCACCCATTACCAGCACCAGTGGCCCCTTTAGGTCGGCATCATAGACCAGTTGCTCTGCTTCACCGGCCGTCCCTACTATCCAGAGTCCTCTGTCCTGAAGCTGTTTAAGGGTTCTAGACAAATTCGTCACCACCACTAGCGGTACGGTTTCGGCAGCGCCACTGGCCACTTTCTGAACTGTCGGGGTTAGACCAACAGAGTTGTCCTTGGGCACGATCACCGCCTGCACTCCCGCTGCATCCGCCGAGCGCAGACAGGCCCCGAGATTGTGGGGATCCGTGACGCCATCCAGCACCAGCAAAAAAGGCGGCACAGACAATTGCTCCAGCAGGGTGACAAGAAAGTGCTCGTCCTGCACCTGACCGCTCTCGCAGAGTGCGGCCACCCCCTGATGTCGGCCCTCGCCCTCGGCCAATGCATCCAGTTCAGCACGGCTCACTCGTGTCACCGGAATGCCATTCAGCTCCGCCAGGTTCAGCACTTTTTGTAAGCGCTGGTCCTCTCGACCTTTGAGGACTTTCAGTGAGCGAACTTTGTCCGCAGTCGTCTTTAATACCGCCTGCACAGAATGCAGACCAAAGATCCACTGGTCCCGCTCGGCGGCACCGTGTCCAGATTTTGAAGTCATTAATTTTAGCCTGTTAGATATTCGTCAAACCCAGTCGCTAACGTTTTTTGGCTGGAGGCTTACGCCGGGCCACGGATGTTTTCCCTGATTTGGCAGGCTTGCTGGCATTTGCCGTAGTCCGTGACGTTTTGGGGCCTGGCGCCGCAGTCGATCCTGCGTGTTTTTTGCCACGGGAATGTTTCTTGGCTCGGACCTGATCATGTTCAGCAGCCAACTGCAACGCCTTGGGACTGACGGGAACACCTTTTTTACCTTTCCTGCGGGCATCTTCCGCCAGATCAAAATCGATCTTGCGCTCATCAAGGTCCACCCTGCTCACTCGCACGCGCAACTTGTCACCCAAGCGAAAGACTCGCTTGGTGCGCTCACCAATCAGACGGTGATGGGCCGCTTCATGATAATAGTAGTCCTTGGGCAAGCCGGTAATGTGAACCAGCCCCTCAATGAACAGTTCGCTGAGCTGCACAAAGAGTCCAAAACCCGTTACCGACACCACCACACCATCGTATTCTTCACCCACCCGCGACAGCAGGTACTCGCATTTCAACCAGTTCACCACATCACGGGTGGCCTCATCGGCGCGCCGCTCAGTCATCGAACAGTGTTCCCCCGCAGCTTCCATCCAGCTTTCGTTGTATGGATAGATTTGAGCAGGTTTTAAGGAAGGCGCGTCATCCACTTTTTTGACAAAGCTGGCCCGGCCATTTTTGTGAATTAAATAACGAATCGCACGGTGTACCAACAAATCAGGGTAGCGTCGAATCGGCGAGGTGAAATGGGTATACGCAGGATAATTTAAACCAAAGTGACCTTCATTATTCGGAGAGTAAACCGCCTGATTCATTGTCCGCAGAACAACCGTCTGGATCACTCCGGCATCCGGGCGACCTGCCACCTGCAGCAGTATCCGCTGAAAATCCTTTGGGGTGGGCTCGTCTCCACCAGGGAGCCCAAGCCCCAGTTCACCGAGAAACTCTCGCAGATCTGCCAGCTTTGCAGTACGCGGTCCCCCATGTACCCGATACAGTCCGGTCAACTTGTTCTTCTGCAGCAAGCTCGCGGCGCAGACATTAGCGCATAACATGCATTCTTCAATCAGGCGGTGCGCCTCGGTGCGCTCGGATGGAATAATTTGCTGAATTTTCCGTTCGGCGTCGAACAGGATGCGAGTTTCCTGACTGTCGAAATCAATCGCTCCTCGCACCTCACGAGACTGCAACAACATCAAGTACAGTTCGTGGAGATGATCCAAATGCGGGATCAAAGCATGGAATTGTTTCCGTATGCCACTGTCCCTATCACCACGCTGGGCCACCATGGCCGCCACCTGGGTATAGGTGAGACGTCCATGGGAATGAATAACCGCCTCGTAGAATTGAAATTTAACAATGTTTCCACTGTCGTCTAGAGTCATGTCGCAAACCATGGTCAGACGATCTACGTGGGGGTTTAGGGAACAGAGGCCGTTGGAGAGTTTCTCCGGCAACATCGGCACCACATACTGGGGAAAATATACAGAATTGCCGCGCTGATAGGCCTCCCGATCCAGCGGGCTGTCAACATTCACGTAATGCGAAACATCGGCAATGGCCACCAGCAGTCGCCAGCCGTTACGGCGTGGCTCACAGTATACAGCGTCATCAAAATCCCGAGCGTCCTCACCGTCAATGGTGACAAACGGCACCTGCCGCAAATCTACACGACGAGCAGTATCGGCCTCATCCACTTCGGCGGGAATGGCTTCGGCTTCCTCGAGAACCTGCTCCGGCCATTTATGGGGAATGCCATAATTGTGGACAGCAATATCAATTTCCATACCCGGCGCCAAGTGCTCGCCTAGCACCTGTGCTACCCGCCCGGCAGGCAGATTGTGACGGCTTGGATAGGCGGTGATCTCGACCACCACGATCTGACCCGGCTCTGCATTAGAACGCTGATCTGGGGGTATCATAATATCCTGCGTCACCCGAGGATTGTCCGGGCGTACAAAATGGATGCCGCTCTCCACAAAATATCGGCCCACGAGAGAGGTGGTATGGTGTTCGACTACATCGACAATAGAGCCTTCCGGACGACCGCGGCGATCCCAACCGGCAACCCTTACCAACACTTCGTCTCCATCCATCACCCGACGCATTTGCCGACTGGAGAGGAAAAGATCATCGCCACCGTGGGTGGGCACAACAAAACCGAAGCCCTCAGGGTGTCCAACCACCCTGCCCTTAATTAGGTTCATCTTGTCTAGAGGACCGTAGGCATTGCGGCGGTTACGAACCGCCTGTCCATCACGCTCCATGGCAAGCAGCCGACGGCGAAGTGCCTCCTGCGAATCCTCGTCCTTGAGACCAAACTCGGAGCACAGCTCTTCGTGGGTCATCGGACCCAAACTTTCGGTTAGAAAATCGAGGATATATTCACGGCTGGGAACGGGGCGATCGTACTTGGCGGCCTCGCGATCA